>JAZUJC010000225.1:0-5253 GCA_045642625.1 Lachnospiraceae bacterium | reverse complement strand
TACTTTGTCTGTCTTCTCCCAAGGAAGATCCAAATCATTACGTCCGAAGTGGCCGTATGCTGAAGTCTGCTTGTAGATTGGACGACGAAGATCTAACATCTTGATGATTCCTGCCGGACGTAAGTCAAAGTTCTCACGAACGATATCTACCAGCTTGGTGTCGGAAACTTTACCGGTACCGAAGGTATCTACCATTACGGAAGTGGGCTGTGCAACACCGATTGCGTAAGAGAGCTGAATCTCACACTTCTCAGCAAGGCCTGCTGCTACGATATTCTTGGCAACATAACGAGCTGCATAAGCTGCGGATCTGTCAACCTTGGTACAGTCCTTACCGGAGAATGCACCGCCGCCGTGACGAGCATATCCGCCGTAGGTATCAACGATAATCTTACGGCCTGTAAGACCTGCATCACCGTGAGGTCCGCCGATTACAAAACGGCCGGTAGGATTGATAAAGAACTTGGTGTTTTCATCAACCATATCTGCAGGGATAATGGGATCGAATACATATTTCTTAATGTCTTCGTGAATCTGTTCCTGAGTAACATCTTCGCTGTGCTGTGTTGAACATACAACTGCTTCAAGGCGAACAGGCTTACCCTCTTCATCGTATTCTACGGAAACCTGTGTCTTTCCGTCGGGGCGAAGGTACTTAAGAGTACCGTCTTTTCTAACCTTGGTAAGCTGAAGAGCAAGCTTGTGAGCAAGGGAAATAGGATAAGGCATTAATTCAGGAGTTTCGTTGGAAGCATAACCAAACATCATACCCTGGTCGCCGGCACCTGTATCAAGGTCGTCTTTAAGAGAACCTTCTTTTGCCTCAAGAGCCTTATCAACACCCATAGCAATATCGGTTGACTGCTTATCAAGTGCAACCATAACTGCACAGGAATTACCGTCAAGACCCTTTGCACCGTCATCGTAACCGATTTCAAGAACGGTTTCTCTAACGATTGAAGGAATGTCAAGGTTAGCGTTTGTGGTAATTTCACCCGTTACAAGTACAAAACCTGTACATGAAGCTGTTTCGCATGCTACACGGCTGAAGGGATCCTGCGCCATGCATGCGTCAAGAATTGCATCAGATACCGCATCACAAACTTTGTCGGGATGTCCTTCGGTAACTGACTCGGAAGTAAATAATCTTTTTTCCATCTTTTTGTCCTTTCTTGCGATTTAATCGCCTGTACTAAGGATTGATACAAAACGTTTTGCCTTTTTGGCAATAAAAAAATCCGCCGAATAAGCGGATTGAATAAGCGTGTATTTCAATCCTCTTATTGTTCGAAAACGCCGGTCAATATCCGGCCGCTCGCTCAGGTTGGCACCTTCCTTGCGGGGTTGCCGTGGCTTCATAGATCCTTTGTATCTCCACCACTCTGAATAAGAGTCACTCAAAATATACATCCGCGCATACCTTTTGTCAATAGCGCTCTATATTATTGATTTATACGGCAAAAGAAAGTATAATGTTGTAGTTATATATTGAATTAGTATGCATTAATATGCATTCAGGTTCATCGGGGTCGCATTTATGCGGTTTAGGAGGGTGATTTTTTTATGAAGCGTGTAAGTACACACGATTTGGTTCCCGGTATGGTTACTGCGGAAGATGTTTATACATACAGCAACCAGTTAATCCTGCCAAGGGGGCTTGTATTAACCGACAAAACAATCACAAAGTTGGAATTCTATTCCATCATAAACGTCCGCGTGGAAGACTCTCTTGCCGATGAATACATCGGAGGCGATACCGTTGAAGAAGATGACGGCGCTTCATATTCCGAAAAGATTCGCAAGAGCCCTCAGTTTGTTGAGTTCAAGGCCCGTTTTGACGAGCAGGTTCCCAAGTTTAAGGGAATGCTTGAAGATGTGGCAATGAAAAACGAACCCATCGATCTTGATAATATCGTGGGCTGTGTTGATGAAATATTAAACAACGGCGACGGCGGCTACTTAAACGTGCTCGACATGCTCCACAACCTTCGCCAGTATGATGATATGACCTATGTACACAGCATTAATGTTTCCCTTCTTTGTACCGTTTTTGCCAGATGGCTTAAAATGGACGAACACGAAACAAGACTGGCTACCGTCTGTGGCCTTTTACATGACATCGGAAAGGTTTCCATCCCCGACATCATCATTAAAAAGCCCGGCAAGCTCAGCGACAGCGAGTATTCCATCGTAAAGAAGCACACTCTTGAAGGCTATAATGTATTAAGGCATCAGGATGTTCCCGAAAGTGTTATGAATGCTGCACTGATGCACCATGAACGCTGTGACGGCTCCGGATATCCCTTTGGTATCAGAAATTCCAAGATTGATTCTTTTGCCAAAATGGTAGCAATTGCCGACGTATACGATGCGATGACCTCAGCCCGTATTTACCGAGGTCCCATGTGTCCTTTCAAGGCCATTGAGCTTTTTGAAAGCGAAGGGCTCCAGAAGTACGATACACACTTTATTATGACCTTCCTCGAAAACATCGTTAACTCGTATATGCTTCAGCGTGTTCGTCTTTCCGACGATACGGTTGGTGATATTATTTTCATAAACCGCTCCGCCCTGGCAAGGCCCACTATTAAATGTCCCGACGGTTCATTTATCGATTTATCCGAAAGACCCGATCTGGCAATTGAGGAGATTATATAAGCATATAAATTTCATACTTCGCAAGATATTATATTGTCATATACAATAAATTTCATACTTCGTAAGAAATTATATTGTCATATACAATAAATTCCTTTCTTCGTAAGAAATTGTATTGTCATGAACAAAAAGCAGCGTGGATAATTCCACGCTGTTTTATTATGTTTGAGGGTTATAGGACAAAAAGCGTTGATGACTAATCCCTGTAATATGTAATGGTGATATTGCGGAATAGGCATATAATTACTAAAATTTGAATGAATTATAGGTCATTTATTTTGCTTGAAGTTTTGTGCGGGCATATAAAACACTTTGCTTGTTTATATTTATACGCCAAATATGTTCTTAATTAACAAATATAAAACCTAAAAAGGCTAAATATGGCGTATAAAGTGTAATGTAAAGAAAATTTATACGCAAACACACAATCGGCGCTCACTCATTTAGGCGTATAGAATGACAATTTGAAAGAAATTAGCGGCCCCGAGCTCATTAATAGAACATACCGCACAACTTATCCGAACACAAAAAAGAGCCGACCATTTTGGTCGGCTCTTAGTTTATGTCTGTTTACATTGCTTCAAGTCTGAACCTGCTGTACTCTTTGTCATCGGATACCACTTTAATCTGGGCACCGAGAGAGCGAAGCTTTTCAGGAAAATCTTCATATCCACGCTCAACAAAGTGAATATCGTCTATAAGTGTAAATCCGTCAGCCGCAAGGCCTGCCACCACAAGAGCTGCACCGGCACGAAGGTCTGGAGCTGTAATATTGGCGCCGGTATATTTACTTACACCTTCAATAACCGCCGTATTACCCTCAACTTTAATATTGGCTCCCAGTCTGGTAAGCTCGTCTACGTATCTGAAACGATTTTCAAAAATACTCTCGGTAACAATGCTGGTACCATCCGCAAGACCCAATGCAACAACAATCTGAGGCTGCATATCCGTAGGGAAGCCGGGATAAGGAAGTGTCTTAACAGTAGTGGTCCTGAAAGGCTTTGAACTGACTACACGAATTGCATCGTCGGACTCTTCAATTTCACAACCGATTTCCAAAAGCTTTGAAGTGATTGACTCCAAATGCTTGGGAATAACATTCTTTATAAGCACATCACCCTTTGTAACCGCTGCTGCCAGCATAAAGGTACCTGCTTCAATCTGATCGGGAATAATCGAATAATGAGCTCCGTGAAGCTTTTCAACGCCTCTGATACGAATAACATCCGTACCGGCGCCCTTTACGGAAGCTCCCATACTGTTAAGGAAGTTGGCCACATCTACTACATGGGGCTCCTTAGCGGCATTTTCAATGTAGGTCTGGCCTTCAGCCAATACTGCTGCCAGCATTACATTAATGGTAGCACCTACAGAAACCACATCCAAATATATATGACTGCCCACTAGCTGTTCAGCCTCGGCAACGATACATCCATGCTCTATCTCGACCTTGGCGCCAAGAGCTCTAAAGCCCTTAATGTGCTGGTCTACAGGGCGGCTTCCGATGTTACAGCCACCGGGAAGTGCCACTTCGGCATTCTTATATTTTCCAAGTAATGCACCTGCAAAATAATAAGAACCTCTGATCTTTTTAATACTGTCTATATCAATCAAAGTGGTTGAAATAGTTGAACCATTGATACGAACTGTATGACGGTTCACTTTTTCAACATGAGCCCCCATACTTCTGAGTGCATCCAGCATTACGTTGGTGTCTCTTAAATCAGGCAAATTTTCTATTTCAACAGTCTCATTTGACAAAATGGCACCGGCCAAAATACCAAGAGCCGCGTTTTTAGCTCCACCGATTTCCACTTCGCCTACAAGGGGATTACCTCCCTTGATTGCGTACTGATTCATATTTTTCCCTCTCGCCGTCAACAGCCTGCATTAGCCTGCTGACAAGGTGTTTCCGTGTTATCAACAAAATATATGTAATGCCACACATCATATACACAAGACTTTGTAATCCGGTTATGTGGTGGCGCAATATGTCACATTAATGAATAACTTATAACACAAAACCCCGCTCTTGTCAAAGCGGGGTTTCATTAGCATATATTTTTAATCAATATAGTTAAGCGGGTTGACTGCTCGACCGTTCATTCTCATTTCGAAGTGAAGGTGAGGGCCGGTCGATACACCGGTGCTACCGCTAAGACCAATCTTCTGACCCTGAGAAACAGTCTGTCCCTTTGATACAAGAACACGGCTTAAGTGGGCATATCTTGTTTCACGTCCGTCAGGATGCTTAATAAAGATACAATAACCATAACTGGACATCCAGCCTGCATGAGTAATGGTACCACCACAGGAAGCCCATACGCTGCTACCGGTAGGCATTGCAATATCAACTGCCTGATGGTTCGAGGTCATACCTCTCATAGTGGAAGTACGATATCCAAAGTAGCTTGTAATTCGCCAGCTTGAACAAGGCCATACATAGGTAGGTGGAATCTTTGTTCCCTTCTCAACAATCTTGGGAACCGCCTCTACAATAACCTCTTCTTTAATAACTTCCGTTGATTTGATATCGCCGTTAAGATAACTGGTCTTTTCAACAGCCTTATGGTATCCCGAAGAAGGATCCTG
>JAZUJC010000224.1:0-10089 GCA_045642625.1 Lachnospiraceae bacterium | reverse complement strand
AGGAATTCATATTATGAAAAAATGGAATGTACCCGCAGTAGAAGAAATTAACATTAATGAAACTGCACATAATTGGACTGGTATTTACAGAGATGGTGGTTATATCGGAGATGGTGAAATCAGTGGTCACCTTTCATGGACCAAGCCTTCAAATGATCCTGAAAATCCTTCCATTCCTGAAGATGCAAATTCATAATTCAGTCACATTTTTAAAGCAGGTTGCCTCCGGCAACCTGCTTTTTTTTACAAAAAAACCTATGAAGCTTACTTCATAGGTTCAAAATAATTATCGAGTTTAACAAGACATCTGTAAAGAAGTCTCTTCTCATTGTCATCAAGCCCTACCACCACAGATTTTATCATATTCTTGTGAAAATCTCTATGGTGAAAGAACGCTTTTCTTCCGCGCTCTGTAAGGGTAACCAGCACTACTCTCTTATCCTGAGTGCTGCGCTCTCTGATAATATAGCCCTTTTTCTCAAGACCGTTCATGTTTGTGGTAAGGGTTCCAACGGTAACCTTGAGCCTCTTGGCAATATCAGACATGTTTCTGGGGGCTTCAACCCCTACTGCCTCAATTATATGCATATCATTGTTGGTTATATCCTTAAACTCCTCGGTTATAACCGCACTGGATTCCACATCCATAACGTGATTGAACAAATTGACGAGCATTTCATTCAATCCTCTGCTAGAATAACTCATTTATACCCCCATTACTAAGCTGGTAAAAAGAAAACAACATATCACATTAGTACAATGGATTAATAACACCTTATCCGACTTCCATTATTCAGTATAACCCGTACTACATACGGATTACAAGCCTACCAGGTCAGTACGGATGCTCCGTATGTAAGGCCTGCTCCAAAACCTGAGAGCACAAGCTTCATACCGCTCTTAAACATTCCCTTTCTGTTGCATTCGTCAAGAAGAACAGGGATTGATGCCGACGACATATTTCCTACCCGTTCAACATTTGTAGGGAATTTGCTGTCATCTTCGCCAAGCTTCTTGGCAATGGAAGCGATAATTCTCTGATTGGCCTGATGCAAAATATAATAATCAATATCCTGATATGACATTGAAGCCTTGGCAAGTACCTCATCGATGCAGGCAGGAACCTGGCTTACGGCAAATTTAAAGATTTCACGGCCGTCCATGGTAACGAACTTAGCCTCTTCCTCTTCTTTGTAAAGAAGATTATTAAGGTCTCTTGTCTTGCAGGTAAGGGCAGCACCCTTTGAACCATTGGCATGCTGTACAAAGCAGTAATCTGAAACAGTAGTTTCTTTTGCTTCCACGAAAACCGCTCCTGCACCGTCACCAAACAAAATTGAAGTGGTTCTGTCGCTCCAGTCAACAATTTTGGATAATACCTCGGCTCCTACAATAAGTGCATTTTTATATAATCCTGCAGCAAAATATGAATACACGGTATTCAGTGAGAAAAGAAAACCGGCACAGGCTGCATTTAAATCAAAACAAACTGCATTGGGGGCTCCTATTTTTTCCTGCACCTGACATGCAACACAGGGAAGCGCCATTTCGGGAGAGCATGTAGCTACTATAATAAGCTCCACATCTTCTCCTGACTTTCCTGCATTTTCCAAAGCATTTTCACAAGCCTTTGCAGCCAGTGAAGCAACTGTTTCGCCCTGGCTTACATGTCTGCTTCCGATTCCTGTACGCTCTCTGATCCACTCATCGGAGGTTTCCATATACCTGGTCAAATCATTATTTGTTACAACTGTTTCCGGAAGTGCGCTTCCGGTTCCTAATATTTGCATCTTCATCAATTACAGTCTCGTTCCTTTTAATTTATATCTTACGAAATAACTCAACTATCTATTAATATCTTTGATTAAAACTTACGGAATCTGTCGTATCTTTCGGCCTTTATTTCTTCTTTGGAGCGACCGTTGTACTTCTTTAAAAACTCACAGATATTTTCCTTAAGACATCCTCCTACAGCAGCCTTTGTAACATCATCGGCTCCGCCGAACTCAGGGATAATCTTATCCACTACACCAAGCTCATATAAATCCTGAGCTGTAATTTTCATAATTTCACTGGCTTCCTGAGCTCTCGAACCATCCTTCCAAAGAATCGAAGCAAATCCTTCGGGAGAAAGAATCGAATAGGTAGCATTCTCAAGCATCCACACTTCATTGCCTACAGCTGTTGCAAGGGCACCACCACTGCCACCTTCACCTATAAGGATACAAAGGACAGGGACTGTCAATGCGGACATTTCAAGAAGATTTCTTGCAATGGATTCACCCATTCCGCGCTCCTCAGCTTCAATTCCGGGGAATGCACCGGGAGTATTAACAAAACATACTATCGGTCTGTTAAATTTCTCAGCCTGCTTCATGAGCCTGAGTGCTTTTCTGTAGCCCTCGGGCATAGGCATACCGTAATTACGGTCTTTACATTCTTTGAGGCTTCTGCCCTTGTGTCCGGCAATTACGGTAACCGGCTGTCCGCCGATAAATCCGATACCACCGATTATTGCGGGGTCGTCTCTGAACGCTCTGTCACCGTGCGCTTCAACAAAATGATCGAAAATAGTCTCTATATAATCCAAAGAACTGGCTCTTTCTACACTTCTGACAGTTCTTATTTTTTCCCAGGCACTTAAGGGTTCTGAGAAGTATGCTCTCTCATTTACCAGCTCTGAAATACTGTTTTTGTAATTAATATCACCGAATTCAGCATACATGCCTTCCTTGCATCTATGTGCCTTTACAAGAAAATAAATTGTTTTTCTTAAGTTTTTACGCTCAACAATACCGTCAATGATACCGTGCTCCACTAAAAACTCAGCTGTCTGGAAACCTTCGGGCAATTCCTGTCCGATAGTCTGTCTTATTACCCTGGGACCGGCAAATCCGATAAGAGCGCCGGGTTCAGCCATAATAACATCGCCAAGCATTGCAAAGCTTGCGGTAACTCCGCCGGTAGTGGGATCGGTTAAAATGGGACAATACAAAAGGCCTGCTTCGCTAAGCTTTTTAAGCGCTGCGGAGGTTTTTGCCATCTGCATAAGCGAAACGATACCTTCCTGCATTCTGGCACCACCTGAACAACAGAAAATGAAAACCGGTAGCTTTAATTCTATAGCACGCTCAACAGCCTTTGTAATCTTCTCACCAACTACATGACCCATACTTCCCATCAGGAACTTGGCGTCACAAACGCCCAGCACAATATCTTCACCAAATACCTTACACTGACCGATGGTTACAGCCTCATCAAGCCCGGTATCGGCTTTTACCTGGTTAAGCTTTTCTTCGTACCCTTCAAAGCCAAGAGGATTTTCTATAGCATTGTCGTCAAACCACGGAATAAATGATTTGCGGTCAGCCACCATTTTGATACGGTTTGAGGTACGTACTCTGAAATATCCGCCACATTCGTAGCATATATATTGCTGCTTGATTACCCTTGCGCGATTAACATTTTTGCCGCACTTAGGGCACTTTACTACTGCCTCTTCGTCACTTACTTTTTTAGAATTTGCTTTCGGAGCTTCTTTTATAACATCCTGTATACCAAAAGAAACATCAAATAATCCTGCAAGCTTTGGCTTTCTTCCCCAAATACTTACTTTTCTTTTATATGTCTTCACCTGTATTCACCTACCCAATCGCAAAGGTTAATTCAGCCTCGCACACCTTTTTTCCGTCTACTGTAGCAATTGCTCTTCCTACACCTACAGGTCCTTTAGAGCGAATGATTGTAGTCTCAAGCATCAATACATCGCCGGGCAAAACCTTCTGTCTGAATTTTGCTTTATCAATTCCAGCAAAATAAGCTGTTTTTCCTGCCATCTCAGGAAGTGAAAGCATTGCAACGGCTCCAACCTGGGCCAGCGCTTCAATAATAAGCACACCGGGCATTACAGGATTACCGGGGAAATGACCTACAAAATAAGGCTCATTCATGCTCACACATTTTTTTCCTACAGCCCTAACACCTGATTCCAGTTCTTCAATGGTATCGATTAACAGAAAAGGATTTCTGTGGGGTATAATTTCCATTATTTCTTTTGTTGTATATACAGACATATGTTTTCCCTCTACATAGGTTTATCAAAATTACGGATCTTTCTTTTTATCCCTATTCGCTATATTTTCCTACAAGAATACTTGCGTTGTGACCACCAAAACCAAGTGAATTTGAAAGAGCATATTTAACATCTTCCTTGTATGAGGTCATACAGTAATTAAGGTCAAGTTCTTCCTCTGTTTCCTGAAGGCCAACGGTTCTATGTATAAAGCCCTCTTCAATTTCTTTTACGCAGGCAATAAATTCTACCGCACCTGCTGCACCCAAAAGATGGCCTACCATTGACTTGGTGGAATTAATCTTTATATCCTTGGCATGCTCGCCAAAAGCAAGCTTAATTGCACGGGTTTCAAACAAATCATTGTGATGAGTACTTGTTCCGTGAGCATTGATATAAGTGAGCTCATTTTTATCTACATTACCGTCTGCCAATGCATTTAACATGGCTGTTGCAGCACCCATTCCGTCTTCGGCGGGGGAGGTGATGTGATAAGCATCGGAAGAACAGCCATAGCCCAGTACTTCAGCATAAATCTTGGCACCTCTTGCCTTAGCATGTTCAAGCTCTTCCAAAACAACAACGCCTGAGCCTTCGCCCATTACAAAGCCACCTCTGTCCTTATCAAAAGGAATAGAGCATCTTTCAGGGTCTTCGCTTACGGACAGTGCCTTAAGGGAACTGAAGCTTGCGATTCCAAGAGGAGTGATAGCACCTTCTGTACCACCTGCCAGCATTACATCCGCATCACCATAGCTTATGGTTCTGAAAGCTTCACCAATGGAGTTGGTACCTGTTGCACAGGCAGTAACAACATTTATGCTCTTTCCCTTTAAACCGTAAGTAATACTTACATTACCTGCAGCCATATTGGTTATCATCAAAGGAACCATCATGGGACTGATTCTTGAAGGACCCTTGTCAAAAAGATTTGCAGCTTCTTTTTCAACGGTCTGAAGTGATCCGACGCCGCTTCCGATTGCAGTTCCCACACGGAAGGGATCTTCTTTTTCCATATCAAGGCCTGCATCCTTTATAGCCTCACCTGTTGCAGCCACAGCATACTGACAAAACAGTTCCATTCTGCGGGCAGCCTTCTTGTCCATATACTCTTCAGGGTTGAAGCCCTTAACCTCTGCTGCAAGCTTACATTTATATTCAGTGGTATCGAATCGTGAAATAGGCGCAAATCCAATCTTCTCAGCCTTTACACTATCCCAAAACTCATTTACGGAATTACCGATAGGTGTAATCGCACCCATTCCTGTTACTACAACTCTTCTCTTCATCTCAATACCTCTTTTTTTAATTACATTGACATTCCGCCATCAACACATATAACCTGTCCGGTTATATAGTCTGAAAGGCTGCTGGAAAGAAAAACTACCATATTGGCAATATCTTCGGTCTGACCGATTCTGCCCATAGGAATCGAAGCGGTCATTTTGCTCAAAGCTTCTTCAGGCATTGCCTTGGTCATTTCTGTTTCTATAAAGCCGGGAGCTACAGCATTAACACATATTCCGCGGCTTCCAAGCTCTCTGGCAACACTCTTTGTAAGGCCGATAAGCCCTGCCTTGGAGGCTGCATAGTTAGCCTGACCGGCATTACCTATCACACCTGAAACAGATGAAATATTAATGATCTTTCCGGCTTTATTCTTTACGAAATTTCTGTATAAATGCTTGATTGTGTTAAATGCACCCTTAAGGTTTGTGTTAAGTACATCGTCGTAGTCGGCTTCGCTCATACGCATCACCAGATTATCTCTTGTTATTCCTGCATTGTTTACAAGAATATCTACCTTGCCGTACTTTTCCACAACATCCTTGGTCATCTGTTCACAGGCAGCATAGTCAGACACGTTACAGCCATAAGCTTCAGCCTTACCGCCTGCCTGTACGATTTCAGAAACAACCTCTTCGGCTCTTTCTTTTGAACCGTTATAGTTGACAATTACTGTGGCACCGCACCCGGCAAGGGCAATTGCTATACTTCTTCCGATTCCCCTTCCGGCACCGGTAACCAATGCAATCTTATCAGCTAAAATATTTCCGTACATTCTCAATATCCTCAATCTTTTCTACGTTTACTACATTCAATTCCCTGTCAGTTTTTCTGACAAAGCCTGACATTGTTTTTCCGGGTCCGATTTCGATAAAGTCTGTTACTCCAAGAGCCTGCATGCGAAGTACACTTTCCCTGAAACGAACGGGACTGTATACCTGTGCTGCCAACAGGTTCTTAATTTCCTTACAGTCTGCAACAACATCAGCTGTAACATTACTGATATAAGGAATAACAGGATCCTTAATAGCTATGGGAGCCAAAACTTCAGCCAGCTGTTCACCTGCGCCCTTTAAAAGAGCTGAATGAAAAGGTCCGCTTACCTTAAGAGGAATACGTCTCTTGGCGCCTTCGGCAGCAAGAAGCTCGCCTGCCTTGGCAACCGCCTTTTCTTCTCCTGTAATAACAATCTGACCGGGACAGTTATCATTGGCAATTGATACGATGCCGTCTACGCTTTCGCATACCTGCTTTATTTTGTCGGCATCAAGGCCGAGTACTGCAGTCATTGCACCGCCGACAGGATAAGCATCCTGCATAAATTTGCCGCGGTTTTTGATTACCTTAAATAAATCCTTGTAGTCCATTACCTGAGCTGCTGCCAAAGCACCATACTCACCAAGACTCAATCCGGAAAGGTAATCTGCCTTTAATCCCATATCTGTTAAAGTTTTTAAAATAGCAACCTCAGTAGTAAGCAACGCAATCTGAGTATATTCTGTAATATTTAAGCGCTCATCTTCGTTAAAGCAAAGGCCTGCTACATCAATGCCTGTTGCCTCACCGGCAATTTCGTATACTTCTTTTGCCGAATCGTAATTATCGTAAAAGTCCTTACCCATTCCTGTAACCTGGGTACCCTGACCGGGGAATAATAATGCTATTTTGCCCATACAACATCCTCTCCCGCACCAAGAAGTTTCTTTGCGTCTGTCATGATTTCCTGAATGATTTCACTGCAGGAATTTCTGCTTCCGATAAGGCCTGCAATCTGTCCTGCCATTACCGTTCCATCAACGACATCGCCATCAATAACGGCTTTTCTGAGTGAACCAAGTGTAAGCTGCTCAAGCTCCATAAAATCGGCACCTGCCTTTTCAAGCTTAAGATATTCCTTAGTCATTCTGTTTCTGATGCTGCGCACGGGATGACCGGTTGACATACCGGTTACCTCGGAGTCAATATCCGACGCTTTAACAATTTTGTTTTTATAATTGTCATGAACTATAGATTCATCGGCTACAACGAATCTTGTTCCCATCTGTACTGCCTGAGCGCCAAGCATAATGGCTGCGGCAAAGCCTCTGCCGTCTGCAATTCCGCCTGCTCCGATTACGGGAATCGAAACTGCAGCTGCAACCTGAGGAAGAAGTGCCATGGTTGTGATTGATCCGATATGTCCGCCGCTTTCCATACCTTCGGCAACAACCGCATCAGCACCGGCACGTTCCATCATCTTTGCCATAGCCACACTGGCAACAACAGGGATAACTACTACCCCGGCTTCTTTCCACATTTTCATGTACTTGGAGGGTGAACCGGCTCCGGTTGTAACAACCTTAACGCCTTCTTCAACAACTATTTTTGCCACTTCATCCGCGTTGGGATTTAACAGCATAACATTTACGCCAAAAGGCTTGTCTGTAAGCTCGCGGCACTTTATGATTTCCTCTCTGACAATTTCAGGAGGAGCCGAAGCTGCACCGATTATTCCAAGACCGCCTGCATTTGAAACTGCAGCAGCGAGATTATGCTCGGCAACCCAAGCCATACCACCCTGAATTATGGGGTATTCAATTCCTAAAAGCTCTGTAATCTTTGTTTTCATATATTATCCCTGTCTGTATTGTTTAAAATTAAGCCTTCTTGCCTTCGATGTAAGAAATAACTGCGCCTACAGTTGTGATCTTATCAAGATCTTCTGAAGGGATTTCTACTCCGAATTCTTCTTCAAGAGCCATTACAAGTTCAAAAAGGTCAAGTGAATCTACTTCAAGATCTTCCTTGAAAGAAGTTTCAGCGGTAATGTTTGCTCCGTCAATGCTAAGCTTTTCTTCAATGATTTCAACGATTTTTTCTAACATGATTGTTCTCCTTTAAAATGTTTTGATTTTCAAATAGTTTGATAGTCAAACTTTATTTACGAAGGAATTGTATTAAAAAATACTTTGACTGTCAAGATATTTTTTTATTATTTTTGATGTACATTTCTTACAGGATTTATGTGCATTGTCTGGGGAGGGATGCTATGAAAAAGAATGTAATATTTTGAAATAAAAAAAGACCATTATCCGGTTGTCAACACTCGGGCTGCAATTGCCGTCAGCGACAACCGGTTTTGGTCTTATAAGAAGATTACCTACATATTTTCTTGAAGTCAATTTTTTCTACATAAAAGAACAACAGTCTCCACATGGGTTGTATGGCAAAACTGGTCAACGGGGCGCACTTTTGTCAATTGGTAGTCCTGTGCACAAAGAATCTTTAAATCTCTAGCCAGGGTTGCGGGGTCACAGGATACATAAACCACTCTTTCCGGTTTTACGGAAAGAATCGTTTCCAAAAGCTTATCATCGCATCCCTTTCTCGGGGGATCTACTACTATTACGTCCGGTGTCGGCAGCTTAGGCGCTATGTCCTCTGAAGCACCCACAAAAAACTCGGCGTTGGATATAGCATTCAACTGCGCATTCTCTCTGGCATTTTCTATTGCTTCGGGTACTATTTCCACACCGTACACCTTGGCCGCCTTTTTGGCCAAATATAGAGAGATAGTGCCGATTCCGCAATAAAGGTCCCATACTGTTTCGTGGCCCTTTAAATCGGCATAGTCCAGTGCTAAATCATAAAGCTTTTTGGTCTGCTCGGGATTTACCTGGTAAAAAGAAAGAGGCGATATTCTGTACCTTACATCACCAATCATATCTTCAATATACAACGGTCCGTACAAGGCTTTGCATTCCTGCCCCATAATCACATTTGTATTCTTTTTGTTGATATTAAGGCAAAAGCTCTTCAGTTCAAGGCAGGCTCCTTTACAAATGGATTTAAGCCTGTCGCACAATATTTCCCAGTTAGGTAGTTCCTTGCCATTGATAACAACACACACCATTACTTCTCCGGTGGCAAATCCGGTTCTGGTGAATATATGACGCACTAATCCCTTACAGGTTTCCTCGTTGTAGGCGCTTATGTTATATTCCCTAAGAAACCCTTCTGTTGTGGCCATAATTCCGGCATTTATATCGGCCTGGATAATACATTCGGTATTTGCCACCACATCATGGCTTCTTTTTCTGTAAAATCCGATAACGGGCTTCCCGTCTTTGTCGGTTCCCACAGGGAACTGTGCCTTATTACGGTAAAAGAAACAGTGCTCCGCTCCAACAATCTCTTCCATAGGGGGATTTTCTATACCACCGATTCTGGTAATTGCATTTAACACTTTGTCCTGCTTAAATTTGAGCTGTTCTTTATAGTCAAGATGCAAAAAAGTGCAGCCGCCGCATTTTTTTGCCACGGGACATTTTGATTCGACTCTGAGCCCAGAAGGGGTGACTATTTCTTTTGCAAAAGCATAAGCGTAGTTTTTCTTAACCTTCACGATATGGGCAAGGACTCTGTCACCGGGCAAAGCATCGGTAACAAATACGGTCATTCCATCCTCGTAGTGACCGATGCCCTCTCCCTCGGAGCCTATGGATTCAATATTCAGTTCAATAATCTGATTTTTTGTAAGCAAAATAAATATCTCCCATACAATCTGCCGTATGCCGAATTTTAATTTATTTATTATCAAAAAGAAAGTCTGTCCGTTATCAAATTACCTGGTTTCAACTTTTATTACATCATACAAACCGTTAATTTCATCAACAATATTTAAAGATACTTCGTAACCCTTTTCTCTTAATCTTCCGGAATTGTCAGCATTCAAAATGCCGCTAAAGACA
>JAZUJC010000223.1:0-4503 GCA_045642625.1 Lachnospiraceae bacterium | reverse complement strand
AAAATTGCATATACCATTGCAGGATTGATTCTTTTGTTTCTGACCTTTGAATCTCTGCGATATTCATATCACTTTGATTTACATGATTTGGCTCACTCTACGCTTTATGTGGTAAAGGATTCCTTTTTGCTGACCCTTTTCCTCGTAGTTTTTGTGCTGGGTCTGTTTTTCCTGTTGTCAAAGCTTGCCTTTAAGGGCTGCGCCGATGAGGCTTCCAAAAAAAAGCGCCTTAATATTATTTCAATTGTTGTTTCCTGTCTTGTATTTCTGGGCCTGCTTATTTGGGTCCTTAGCACCCTGATCCCCCCTTACTGGGATCAGATGCAGGTTTACCTTGATGCTAAGAGCTTTAACAAAGGCGATTATTCGGACATGAACCTGGCTTATCTTTCCATGTATCCCCAGCAGTACGGCCTTATTTTCTTTGAAAGTTTACTGCTCAAAATAGGCAATCACTACGGTTTTCTCCAGGGAATAAATGCCTTACTGGTGGCATTGACCGTTTTCTTTGGCACAAAGCTTGCTGTGGAAATCAGTGATTCAACCGATGTGGGCTTTTATACACTGACTCTTCTTGGAACCTGTTTTCCCCTTTATTACTATGTAAGCTTTGTGTACGGCGATGTTTTCTTTATCTTTTCAAGCCTTCTGGTTGCCTGGCTTTCGGTGAAATTCCTTAAAACAAATAAATGGGGCTATATTTTAGGTGCATTGTTTACAACCCTGATAATGCTCCCTGTCAGGGAGAACTCACTTATTTTTCTGATTTCCCTGGCTATTTTGTTTGTAATATATTCCATGAAAAATAAGAAGTGGCAGCTTCTTTTGCTTGCCCCGCTTTTCCTTCTTTTGCCCATGTTATCCAACAAAGCTATCGAAGGCTACTACAACAAAAAGGGTGATACAGACATTAATGCCCGGGAAATGCCCGCCATAAACTGGATTGTAATGGGGCTTCAGGGCGATCCCTACACCGATAATTTAGTGGGCTACTATAACGGCTACAACTTAGGCGCCTGGAATGCTTGCCTTGGAGACAAAGAAGCTACGACAGCCATGTCAAAAGAATATTTGGATGAACTTCTTGGCAACTTTAAGGCTCACCCCGATTTTGCAATGGCCTTTTTTAAAGCAAAAGCCAACGAACAGTGGCTGGATCCCTTTTTTGAAGCGCCCCAGATGACCTTTAACGAAAATGTTGATTATAATTCCGTAAAGCTTTTTTATAACAGTAAAATTCTTTCTGTATTCAGGTTTCATATGAATATAATTAATACCGCAGTCTACCTGATGGCACTGGTTTATATTGTTTATTTGCTCCGCCACAGCCACGATTTTTATTCTCTGGTGCTGGCTGTAGGGTTTATCGGTGGTTTCCTTTTCTCCCTTATCTGGGAAGCAAAAGGACGTTATACCTTCCCCTTCTTTGTGATGCTGCTGCCCCTGGCAGGCTACGGCATTGCCAAAACAATTGAAGCTGTACGGAGGATTTCTTCTTCATGAAAAAGACTTCTATGATATTATCGAAAATTGCATTTGTACTGGCCGGAATCATTCTTTTGTACCTGACTCTAAATGCTTTTCACTATACCTATCACATGAATATTTATTATTTCAAGGAAGGTATTTCATGGATTGCCGAAGGCCCCGATTCCAGAATAAAGAATGTACTTATCCTGGTTGTTGGGCTTGGAGTTTTGTATCTTTTGTCAAAGCTTTTATTTATTAAATGTCCGGACAAAAATCAGAGAAATAAGCGGGTGCTGATTTTATCAGGGGTAGTAAGCTCTGCTATTTTGGCATTAATGGTTTTCTTTGTGTGCAAAACACATATTTCCGTAGAGTGCGATCAGTATGAGGTTTACTCAAGAGCCCTTCTTTTTGCCAAGGGTGATTACAGCCCTGTAAGTGAATATTATTTTCAAATGTATCCCCAGCAGCTGGGTCTTGCTTTTTTTGAAAGCTTTTTCCTTAAATTTACCGGTGATTATCTGATTTTTCAGATTCTGAATGCCATATTCATTGCCGCTTCGGTCTTCTTTGTGTGCAGGCTAACACACGAACTGTTTGAAAGCCCGGAAATCAGCTTTTTTGCCTTAATGCTTATCGCCCTTAATTTTCCGCTCTTTTACTATGTAAGCTTTGTGTACGGTGATGTCTTTATGATTTTTGCCTCACTTTTCATAAGTTGGGCAACCATCAAATACTTTAAGACCGGTAAACCCCTGTACCCGATTCTGTTTGTGATTATGGCGATTATAATGATTCCCATACGAAAGAACTCGTTGGTATTTTTGCTTGCCCTGGCCATTTCCATGGTTCTCAAGGCACTGAATGTTAAGAAAATCCTGCCTGTAATAATGGCGTTACTGGTTTTGGTCCTTCCTCTTTTGATTAATAAAGGAATTATCCTTGGTTACGAAAAAAAGGGAAATGCCACAATTGACAGTGAGATGCCCTCCGTTAACTGGATTGCCATGGGCTTATATGAAGCAGTCAATGAAGGTTACAGTGTAGGTGTTTACAACATGTTCAATGAGCTTACATATTTTAATGCAGGCAGGGACAAAGAAGCCTCCGCCAAGGCATCTAAAGAATTCATTGACAAACGAATCAAGTTTTTTAAGGAGAACCCGGCAGAATGTCGCAAGTTTTTTAGAACAAAAATCCTTGAGCAGTGGGCAGAGCCTACTTTCTCCTGTATTGATTCAACTGTAGGTCTCCACGAATACTGCTGGGACGAAGTCCGGTTCTCCTATGACTTCCACACTCTCGACAGAATGAGTAAGCTGGCCAATTACATTCAGTCCATAGTCTATTTCTTTAGCCTGATTTTTGTTATTTATGCTTTGAAGCACGAAAAAGAAATCGGCAGTGTTCTTTTGGCAATTGGCTTTATCGGAGGCTTTTTATTCAGCCTTATCTGGGAAGCCAGCGGAAGATATGTATATCCTTACTTTATTCTTTTGCTCCCCATGGCAGCCATGGGACTTGGACAAACCTGCAAGCTGTGCGGAAAACTGTTTTTGAAGGTTCAGCTTCTTTTTAATAAAAAACAAACTGAAAGTGTTGAGTAAGAAACTTAACGAGGGAAATATATGAGCTTGGAAAATATGGTTAAAAACTCCACCGTTACATTAAAAAAGGGCGAAGGCCGCAGCTTAAAGGCAGGCGGAGCCTGGGTTTTTGACAATGAAATAGAATCTATAATGGGAACCTTCAAAAACGGTGATCTTGTCAGGGTCAACGATTTTGACGGATATCCCCTGGGTGCAGGCTTTATTAATCAAAATTCCAAAATAAGAGTCAGAATGCTTACCCGGTCAAAGGATCAGGAAATCAATAAAGAGTTCTTAAAAACCAGAGTGAAAAATGCCTGGGAATATCGTAAGAGTGTTATGCTGGGCGGAAATACCGAAAATCTTCCGGCCATAGGCAATACAGAGCGACCCGATTTGAACTGCTGTCGATTGATATTCGGAGAAGCCGACTTTCTCCCGGGACTAACCGTTGATAAATACAACGATATCCTGGTGGTGGAATGTCTGGCCCTGGGCATGGAACCCCTTAAGGATATGATTTTGGAGTTTCTTAGGGATATTCTTAAAGAAGACGGTATCGAAATCAGGCTCATTTACGAGAGAAGTGATGCCAGAGAGCGTGAAAAAGAAGGCCTTCCCAAATTCAAGGGAGTGCTTTGGAGCAGTGACGATTCATTAATGCAAAGAAAGGGAATCAACGATTACGGTAAGGAAACCGACTGCCCCATTTCAAACATTTCCATCGTCGAAAACGGTGTCCACTACAGTGTGGATATTGTAAGCGGTCAAAAAACCGGTTTCTTTTTAGACCAGAAATATAATCGAAATGCCATCAAAAGACTTTGTAAGGGCAAAAAGGTATTGGACTGCTTTACCCACATGGGAACCTTTGCTTTAAACGCTGGGCTTGCAGGCGCATCGGATGTTACAGGCCTTGATATATCCGAGTTTGCAATTAATCAGGCCAACGAAAATGCCAAAATAAACCGACTTGACAATACCGTTCATTTTAGATGTGCGAATGTTTTGGATGAACTTCCAATGCTTTATGAAGCGGGCGAAAGTTACGATGTGGTTATTTTGGATCCTCCTGCCTTCACAAAATCCAAAGAAGCAACAAAAAATGCCATAAAGGGTTATCGTGAGGTTAACATGAAGGGCCTTAAGCTGGTTAAGGACGGAGGTTATCTGGCTACCTGCTCCTGCTCCCATTTCATGACCCAGCAGTTGTTTACCGAAATGATGCATCAGGCAGCCAAGGCAACCCACAAGCGCCTTCGTCAGGTCGAATTCAGAACTCAGGCACCGGACCATCCCATTCTTTGGAACAGTGCACCGGGAACCGAGGAATCATATTATCTGAAATTTTATATTTTCCAGGTAGTGAATGAGAAATAAGATGGGGAAAAAAAGGAATGTATTTAGCTAGAATTATAAAATTAAAAGATTTCACATACAAAAA
>JAZUJC010000222.1:0-8840 GCA_045642625.1 Lachnospiraceae bacterium | reverse complement strand
GTAATTTTATGGCATTCTTTGATGTAGCTCTGCCTTCAAGAAGCTTATAGTTAAATAAAACATCACCGTCTTTAATCTCTTCATTAAAATGATAATTGTCATATTCATTTTCAAGAAGAAAAGTCAGTTCACCATCATGAGTTGCAGCAAAACAGGTGCAGTTAATACTGTTTAAATATTTTAAAATTTCAGTACTGGAGGCAATTCTTTCTACAGTATTGGTACCGCGCAAAACTTCATCAACAAAACAAATTACCTTTCTGTCGGGATTTTCTTTTGCATAATTAAGCACCCTGCGCATAGCCTTTAACTCAACCATAAAGTAGCTGTCATTACCACATATGTCATCCTTTAAAGCCATTGAAGAAAACAGGGAATAGTTGGGACCCGAAAATTCTTTGGCAAGACAGGTATTAACAGTCTGGGATAATAATACATTTAATGCCACCGTTCTCAAGAAGGTGGATTTTCCGGAAGCATTGGAACCGGTTATAAGCACTGACTTATCGGTGGAAATGCTGTTTTTTACAGGATTTTCTATTAATGGATGATACGCATCCACAATTTTAAGCTGCCTGTTATCAAAATCCGGTGTAGACCATTCATCAAGAGATGCTCTGTAAAGAGCAATATTCATATAACATTCTATCCTTCCAAGAATTCTGAACAGGTCTTCAACGCAGTCTCTCTCATTTTTAATGACATCAAGCATTTTATAGAACGCAATAATATCAATATGAAATACCATCTTCAAATAATCCATTATCAGTTCAAAAGGATTACCCACGCCTACCGCACCATTGTTGGTGCTGTTTAAATATTTGGCTTTTGAGGAAAAAGAATGAAGCCTGGAACAATTTTTCTTTATTTCTTCTATCTCCCAATCAAGGCACTCTAAATTTAAAGATGTTATTTCTTTTGAATTTTTAACAATACGATTTATAAATGAAAATGCAATAATATACGGTTCAATTGTTCCCCTGGCGGAATAATATGAAATAATATTCACAATCAACGCCAAAACAGTAAAAATAATGCCAAAAGCAGGCTGAACAAAAATAATACCCACACCCACAAATACAAGCAGGCTCAATATAATATCCACACTGATTTTGCGTCTGACAATATTATCGAAACAATCTATACAATCATATAAATCAGTTTTTCCGAGCCTTCCGACCTTTAAAAAATAATTTGAAAGAGCAATCCTTTCTTTTTCATTATCAAAAAAGAATTTGATTTTATTTTCCGCCTTTTCCCTGTCTTCAGAGGTCTGAGGGGTTCTAAGCAAATAATAAAGATAAGAATCTCCGGCCGAACTCTTCGAATAATTCAGTCTTTTATAAATCAAATCAAGATCCAAATCGGAGGCAGTGATATCATCGATGGAATGCTCATCAAAGCTTCTGTAAAACTGTCTTTTGATTGCTTCCAGTTCATCCTTTGAGTAATTCCTATCAGGCTTTTTACCGTACTCCTCTTTAAGTAATTGCTGTAATTTTATATATTTTCTTTTGGCTTCTATCATTCCCTGGCCAAAGAAAAATGCCAAAAGCAAAATAATAACAATAATAATTGCGTAAAATTCCATAATTATAAATTCTCCGGTCCAAAACCTTCCGGCAAAAGCTCCTTTAACTTAAATATCCTGTAATCATTAACATTTTTGGCAACAATAATCTCAAACTCAGAGGGGTTTGCAAACTCCTGCATAACCTGACGACATACACCGCAGGGATATGCAAAATCAGATATTTCTTCGCCCTTTTTACCACCTACAATGGCAATTCTGTCAAATTTATATTCCCCTTCACTGACTGCTTTAAATATTGCTGTTCTCTCGGCACAATTAGTGGGTGAAAATGCTGCATTTTCAATATTACAGCCCTGATATACGGTTCCGTCCTTACATAAAAGCGCAGCCCCTACAGCAAAACCGGAATAAGGACAATATGATTTTTCCCTGGCTTCAAGTGCCAGCTCAATTAATTTTGATACTTCCATAAATACCTCTGTCTGACATAAAAATAAGAGGACGCAAAGCGTCCCCTTTATTATACAGGATATTTTATTTTGCAACAATCTTTCTAAAGTTTTTCTTACCACGCTTGATTACAAAATCAGCCTTGTTAATATCCTCTTTAGTGTAAGCAGCTTTAATATCTGTTACCTTTTCATCATTTACGGTAACACCTGCCTGTTCAATAGCACGACGACCTTCACTTCTTGTAGCAACCAGGCCTGCTTTAACAAGAATACCGATTGCATCAATTTTTCCATCAAGAAAATCTTCATCGCTAAGCTCTGTGGTAGGAATATTCTCTGTGCTTGTTCCACCAAAGAAAGCCTTTGCAGCATCCAATGCCTTGCTTGCTTCTTCTTCACCATGAACAAGCTTGGTAAGCTCGAAAGCAAGAATTTCTTTTGCCTTATTAAGCTCGCTGCCTTCCCAAGCTTCCATTGCATCAATTTCTTCAATGGGAACAAAGGTAAGCATCTTCATACACTTAATAACATCGGCATCATCGACATTTCTCCAGTACTGAAAAAATTCAAAGGGTGATGTTTTGTTAGGATCAAGCCATACAGCGCCCTTCTGTGTTTTACCCATCTTCTTTCCTTCTGAATTAAGAAGAAGAGTTATTGTCATAGCATATGCATCTTTGCCAAGCTTTCTTCTGATAAGCTCGGTACCGCCAAGCATATTGCTCCACTGATCGTCGCCGCCAAACTGCATATTACAGCCGTATTTCTGGTATAAGCAGTAAAAATCGTAGGACTGCATAATCATGTAGTTAAATTCAAGGAAGCTAAGTCCTTTCTCCATACGTTGCTTGTAGCACTCTGCTCTAAGCATATTATTAACTGAGAAATGAACACCGATATCTCTGATGAATTCAATGTAATTAAGATTTCTTAACCAGTCAGCATTGTTTACCATTATTGCCTTATCTTCACCAAACTCGATAAACTTGCTCATCTGCTTTTTGAAGCATTCACAGTTATAATCGATGGTTTCAGGTGTCATCATGGTTCTTAAATCACTACGTCCTGAAGGATCGCCGATCATTGCGGTTCCGCCGCCCACCAAAACAATAGGTCTGTTACCTGCCATCTGAAGTCTCTTCATAAGGCAAAGAGCCATAAAATGGCCTACATGTAAACTGTCAGCTGTAGGATCAAAACCAATATAGAAAGTTGCCTTTCCTTCATTAATTAAATTTTTGATTGCTTCTTCGTCAGTAAGCTGAGCAAGAAGTCCTCTTCTTTGCAGTTCTTCAAATACTGTCATACTTTTTCCTCCAATTATTTATAATAATGATTATGAAGGGACATAAAAAAACCGCCCTTCAAAAACGAAGGACGGTTATAAGCCGTGTTACCACCTTACATTCACTTTATACTCACATATAAAGTCTCATCGAGTACATGAAAAATCAGATACCCTGACATTGTAACGTATGTCTAACGTTGCAGCCTACTGTTATTTCGGTGCAAAGCTCCAAGAGGTATTCCCCAAAATCCGTTTATTGCGCCTCTCATCAGCCGGCAACTTTCTGTAATACGTAATATCAGGTACTTATTCTTTTCATAGCCTTTAATAAGTAATATTTACTTAAGCGTTATTATAGCAATGAATTATATAATGTCAACCCATTATAAAAATCATTTTAACCTGTTATCTGGACATAAGTTTAACAAGTGACTCATTTAATCCGTCAATAGTAAGCTTATACATAGGGAATATTTCTTTTACCCTGGTTTCCGCCTCTCGCCAGGGTGCTCGACCGGGCGCCATCTTTGGATTAAGCCATACAACCTTTTTGTAGTGCTGTTTTAACAGTAACAGCCACTGTTCCCCTGACAAGCCACCGTTAGGTCCACGATAATTACCCGAATCCGAATACAGTTCTTCGGGAGCCATTGCCGCGTCACCGACTATTATTACTTTGTAATCCGAATCAAGGTTTTTAAACATCCATTCCGTTTCTATCCAGTCGCCATTCTCACATTCAGGAGTTTTATATAAATGTGAATAAATACAATTGTGAAAATAATAGGTTTTCACATCTTTGTAGTGATTTGACTTATGAATGGACTGAAACAGTTCATTTAAAAGATTAGAAAACGGGATCATGGTTCCGCCGGAGTCCATAAGCAAAAGAAGTTTTACCGCATTCTTACGGGGCTTCTCCATTTCTATCTTCAAATATCCGCCATTTTTGCAGGTGGAATCTATTGTTCCGTTAATATCCAGCTCAGTCCTTGGTATATCAAGTTTGGAAGAAAACTGGCGCAAACGCCTGAATGCCATCTGAAACTGTCGGTTATCAAGCATTTTATCATTTCTGAAGTCTTTATATTTTCTGGCTCCAACTACCGCAAAAGCAGACTGGTATCCGGTTGTACCGCCTACCCTGACACCACCGATATTACCGCCCATGTTACCAAAACTGGTTTTTCCCATGGTACCAATCCAGTATGAACCACCATTATGCTCGGAATCCTGGTCTTTTAATCTTTCCTTAAACTTGGTTTCAACATCATCCTTGTCGATTTTCAAATCTTCCTGCTGATTAAGCCAAAACTTTTCTTCTTCATGGTTTAATTCAACCATATCCGACTTATCAAGCCATCTAAGCATCTGATCCGTAATCTGATTTTCAGATTTAATACCCTTAAAGCACTCCTCAAAAGCCATGTCAAACTTGTCAAAATCAGTTTCGTTTTTAACAAGAATAGCCCTGGCCATATAATAAAAACCGGTTAAGGATGAGTTGTTTAAGTTTTGCTTCAAGGCCTGATGTAGGGCAATCCACTCAGTAAGTGAAACATCCAGCCCCTTGGCCTTTAATGTATAAAAGAATTTAGTAAACATTATTATCCCTGCAATTAGGCTTATAAAAGCACTTAATAATCTACCCTTTTCCTAAGAGCTTCCAAATCCTCGTCTTTTTTAATAAGCACACCAACAAAAGGAAGTTCCTTACGAATAAGTGTGGGATCCACACCGCCGATAATCAGTGCATTTAACCAGTCAATAAGCTCACTGGTTGCAGGCTTTTTACGAAGCTGAGAATAAGAACGAATTTCAAAAAATGTATCCATCGCATTTTTCAAAAGATTTTCTTCAATGTCAGGAATATGAGTTCTGACAATTTCTTCCATCAAAGGTGCATCCGGGAAATCGATATAATGGAAAATACATCTTCTAAGGAAGGCATCCGGAAGTTCTTTTTCGGCATTGGATGTTATAATAACAATAGGTCTTTTCTTGGCCTTTACTGTTCTTTTGGTTTCGTAAATATAAAATTCCATCTGATCAAGCTCCCAAAGAAGGTCATTGGGGAATTCAAGATCAGCCTTATCGATTTCATCAATAAGAAGAACAACCTGATCCTCTGATTCGAAGGCTTCACCAAGCTTACCAAGCTTTATATAATTGGCTATATCATCAACACCTTCATTTTTAAACTGAGAATCATAAAGACGTTGAATGGTATCATAAGTATATAAGCCTTCCTGTGCCTTTGTAGTTGACTTAATATTCCATACGATAAGCTTTTTACCAAGTGCTTCACTTACAGCCTTTGCAAGCATTGTTTTGCCTGTACCCGGCTCACCCTTAATAAGCAGTGGTTTCTCAAGTGCCATTGCAATATTTACGCTCATCATAAGCTCATTGGATGCAATATACTGTTCTGTGGATTTAAAATTATTCACTGAATTTCTCTCCAATCTCAATCTTCTTATCTCTTAACATCAGCTCCGTAACTGCTTCTTTAGCAGATTTATTCTCAAATAAAACCTTATTAACCTGTTCAATAATAGGAAGCTCTACATCATATTTACGTGCAAGGCCTATAGCTGCTTTGGCACTGTAAACGCCTTCTACAACCATCTGAACCTCATCCATGGCTTCCTGCATAGTTTTGCCCTGTCCGATTAATATACCTGCTCTTCTGTTTCTTGAATGCATGGATGCACAGGTTACAATTAAATCGCCAATTCCCGTAAGGCCAGCAAAGGTTTCAGCCTTACCGCCCATTTTTATACCAAGTCTTGATATTTCGGCAATACCTCTTGTTATTATAGCAGCCTTTGAGTTATCTCCGTAACCAAGTCCGTCTGCAATTCCGGCAGCCAAAGCAACGACATTCTTTAATGCCGAGCCGATTTCCATACCAAGAACATCAGGTGAGGTATATACTCTGAACACCTCATTCATAAAAATATTCTGAAGTAATTCGGCTGCTTCTTTTTCCCTTGAACCTACAACAATAGTAGTCGGCAATCCCCTTCCAACCTCTTCGGCATGGGACGGGCCACACATTACACAAACACGGGCATTGGGAACTTCCTGCTCAATAACCTCGGATAAAGTCATTAATGTAGATTCTTCAATACCCTTTGCAACATTTACAATTATTTGATTATCTTTGACAAATTCCTTCATGGACTTTGAAGTGGACCTTACAAACGGAGAAGGAACGGCCATAACAAGAATATCATTTTCTTTAACAGTCTTTTCAAGGTCTGTTGTAAACAATACGGCCTCATCAAGAATAACACCGGGAAGTTTGGTTTTGTGCTCTCTTTCCTTGGTAAGCATGTCTACTTCATCCTGAAGGATAGACCATACGGTAACATCATGTCCGTTTTTACGTAAAATCGAAGTAAGCGCGATTCCCCAGGAACCTGCACCGATTACACCTATTTTCATTATTTTGCTTCCTTATCATCACTTTTATTTAATGCATCACCGTTAGTTTCGGCATCCATTTTATTCTTTTTGAATAAGTAGGTTTTTCTTTCATTACCGTGAATTAATCGGCCAATGTTGGACCTGTGCATAATAAATGCAAGACAGGCCATACTAAATACCACAATATATAATTCATTTAATACACATTGCTCAACATTCCAAATATTAAAACACTGGCCCATAATAATTGTCTGAGCAAAGAAACCAACATACAAAAGAAGGGAGCCCAAAGAAACCATATGAGTTATAGCCAGGTTTCCAAAGAAAACAAGCAAACCTACAGGTATAAAACACCAGTGAAATGCAATCATTAATCCACCGGTTGTTGCAATACCTTTGCCGCCCTTAAACTTCAAATAAAAAGGAAAATTATGACCAAGTACACAGCCAAGGCCTGCATAAATAATCACAAGGGGAGCAATACAGGAAAAGTCTCCCACAACACCGCCATGATACCAAAGACCGGTAAATAACACCTTACAAAGCACAATTGCTAAAATAGATTTAAGCAAATCACCGGCAAAAACAACAAGCCCCGCCTTAGTACCAAGAACTCTTAATGTGTTTGTGGTACCCGCGTTACCGCTACCGTGTTTACGAATATCTATTCCTTTCATTCTTCCGTAAAAATACGCAGTCTGGAAACTTCCGAAAATATATCCGATTACCAGACAACAGCATCTGACAATTACAGGATTCATCTTTATTCTCCATCCTTTCTTTCTCGAATTATGAATTTAAGGGGTGTACCTTTAAAGCCAAAAGAATCACGAATCTGATTCTCAATATACCTTGTATATGAAAAGTGCATCATTTCTTTATCATTTACAAATATAACAAATGTAGGAGGCTTAACACCGGCCTGAGTGATGTAAAACAGCTTAAGACGCTTACCCTTATCGGTAGGCGGCTGCTGCATGGAAACGGCTCTGGTCATTATTTCGTTAAGAACACCTGTACCGACTCTTAAAGAATGGTTTTCGTTTACCATATCTATAGTCTCAAAAAGTTTATTTATACGCTGTCCTGTTTTAGCTGAAATAAATATAATTTCAGCATAGGGCATGAATGAAAGAACCTTTTTAACATCCTCGGTAAAGCGATAAATTGTCTTATCGTCCTTTTCTACTGCATCCCATTTATTTACGGCAATAATAATAGCTTTTCCGCGGTCATGAGCAATACCGGCTATTTTAGCATCCTGCTCGGTAACTCCCTCGGAAGCATCAATAAGCATAACAACAACATCAGCCCTTTCAACAGCGCTGACAGTTCTTATTATCATAAAATGCTCCAGGTCTTCATGAATACGGCTTTTCCTTCTAACGCCTGCTGTATCGATAAATACATATTCCTTGCCGTCATATACCACATCGGTATCTACCGCATCTCTTGTGGTACCGGCAATATCAGAAACAATAAGTCGGTTCTCACCTATAATCTTATTAATAAGTGAACTTTTACCAACATTTGGCTTTCCTACAACAGCAACCTTAATTCTGTCATCATCTTCGTATGAAACATCGAGGTTTTCAAAGTGCTTTACCACCTCGTCCAAAAGGTCACCAAAGCCAAGCTTGTTAACCGAAGAAACAGGATAAGGATCACCGATACCAAGATTGTAAAACTCATATATATCAGTCATGTACTTATTAAAGTCATCAACCTTATTTACAACAAGCAAAACAGGCTTGCGGGATTTTCTAAGCATATCGCAAACCTTTGAATCAGAATCAACAAGCCCCTGCTTTACATCCACCATAAACAAAATAACATCGGCAGTTTGAATGGCAATTTCAGCCTGCTCCCTCATCTGTTTTAAAATAATATCATTGCTGTCAGGCTCAATACCACCTGTGTCCACCAGGGTAAAACTGTAATTAAGCCAGGTAACATCCGCATAAATACGGTCTCTTGTAATACCGGGTGTATCCTTTACTATAGATATTTTTTCACCGGCAAGAGCATTAAAAAAAGTGGATTTACCTACATTAGGCCTGCCGACTACAGCAACAATCGGTTTTCTTTTCTTTATATCCATTAATCAAACCTCTGAATTACTTCTTATTAATCA
>JAZUJC010000221.1:0-5844 GCA_045642625.1 Lachnospiraceae bacterium | reverse complement strand
ATATAATACTCCGGTTTTCCGGATTAATATCACATTTACAGAGGAGATAAGACAAATCCTTCTTCTCCCATTATATCCACAGAATATAAGGTTCCGTCATAGCAGTTTATTGCATAATAGGTTCCGGTCATTTTATTGTTGCCATAGTCGTCCTGAATATATTCAACAACAAAATATACTTCACCGATATCTTCAAAAGGATAGATTGTAGAATACATAAAAATGTACTTACCTTCCATTCCGGGTCTGTGACAACCGGTTTCATCAAGATATCCTCTATCCATGAGGCCCTGATTTAACGCTGTTACCGCATCTGCAGCAGAAATAGTCGTATTTAGGGTTACATTGTAATTCATTTCAACTATTTCACTGGGAGTACCGTCATTGGCGTATACAACAAATTTATAAGTATGACTTCCTTCCTGGGCAGGAATCGGATTAACATATTTGTTGGATTCTTTATTAGGATCTTCGCCATCAACGGTATAGTAGCAGGTATACATTACAGGAACATCTACCTCGATAAAGAAAGAATGCTCAAAATCTCCGCTTTCGGGAGTTACCTTCGGTGCAAAAGAAAAATCAACATCAATCAAATAATTTTTGGTAACTACTTCGCTTGGTATTGAATAATCATTTATAACTACTGCTTTAATGGTGTATGAACCGTATTCCAAAGAAATGGGACCGGAATATGCCACACCGTAATCAATAGGATCTGTTCCATCGGTAGTATAATAAATTGTACCGCTACCGGAAGTAGAAAGAATCAAATTTAAATTATCGGAATAGGTTCCTTCATCTGCAGAAAATTCAGGCGGTGCAATTATATAGCTCGAATACTCATTTAAAACCACCTGTAAATCACAACGATCCAATGCGTCACTGATTTTATCATACTTTCCGTTATCCTTATACAAAGAAAACAGTTTTTTATAAGCCTGAACTCTTTTTACTTCATCAAATTCAGAATTTTCTGCAATTTCTGTTAAAGTAAACTCAGCATCATCTATTTTATTTAACTCGGTATAATATTCTGCAATCTGAAATTTATATTCAGCATTGGATGGATCAATCTTTATTGCTTTTTCAAGATACTTGATTGCCTGAGGCAGATTATTGTCCTCAACTGCCTTCTGAGCCATTTCAACCTGATAATCCAGGGAATTTTCGTGGGAAATTTTAAAGCCCATTCTAATGGCAATAACCAGTACAGCAAGAATTAGCAGCGCAACAATAACATAGAAGAATTTACCGATTTTACTGCCTGATTTTACAAGCATACCAATTAATGACGGGTTGTCATCGTCATCAAATTCTAAATCATCATAGTATTCTTCTTCACTATCATAGGAATCCGAAAACTGTTCTTTTGCAATACCTTTAATTGTTTCATGCATTTCAATATCAATATCTACATCAGAAACGATTTCCAGTTCGGTACCACAGTTTTCGCAAATAAGCATTCCATCTTTTATTGGAAATCCACAATTGGGACAGTTCATCTATATAAACCCTTTCAAAAGTTATAAAGGTTACTAATATCTTTCACATGCAAGAATAACATTTGACATTAACATAGCAATTGTCATAGGACCTACTCCGCCGGGGACAGGAGTAATTTTTGAAGCGATAGGCGCAACATCATCAAAGTCCACATCACCGCACATCTTATTATTTTCATCACGATGAATACCTACGTCAATAATTACAGCACCATCTTTTACATATTCTTTATTAATATAGCGAGGTTTTCCTATTGCTACAATAAGAATATCAGCCTGTTTGGTAATTTCTTTTAAGTTTTGTGTTCTGGAATGTGCAATTGTTACGGTAGCATTTTCTTTAAGCATTAACAAAGACATAGGCTTTCCTACAATATTGCTTCTACCGATAACTACGCAGTTTTTACCTGAAATTTCCACATTGCTTCTTTTAAGAAGTTCAATAATACCTGCAGGTGTACAGGATACAAAGCCTTCCGCTCCAACACAAAGAGCTCCGACATTTGCAACATGAAAACCATCTACATCCTTTTTGGGATCAATTTTTGCAATAACCAAATCTTCGTTTATGTGCTTGGGTAAAGGCAACTGAACCAAAATACCGTTAACAGAATCATCGGCATTTAATTTATCAATCAGAGAAAGAAGTTCACTTTCGGTAGTATTCTCATCCATCTCATATGAAAGTGATTTGATACCGCAAAATTCACATGCTTTTTTCTTGTTATTTACATATATTGAAGAAGCGGGATCGTTTCCTACAAGAATAACAGCTAAGCAGGGTTCTTTACCCTGAACCTTCAATTCTTCGGCCTTTGCCCTACATTCTTCCTTTATCTGTGTTGAAATTCTTTTGCCATCAATAAGCTTTTCTGCACAAACATCCATTTGATTATCTCCTAACTATATTAATCTAGAACAATCCAACAATATTACCGTCATCATCTATATCAATAGAATATGCCGCAGGTGTTTTTGATAAACCGGGCATTGTCATAATTGAACCGGTTAATACAACAACAAAACCTGCTCCGGCAGATACATAAACATCTCTTACTGTTAAAGTAAAGCCTTCGGGACGACCTAAAAGTGTTTGGTCGTCAGATAAGGAGTACTGAGTCTTGGCTATACATACAGGAAGGTTTCCAAAGCCTAATTGAGTAAGCTTTTGAAGCATTTTCTCGCTATCCTTTGAAAATGCAACACCCTTTGCACCGTATATTTTAGTTGCTATGGTTTCAATCTTTTCTTTTAAGGAATACTCATCGGGATAAAGAGGTTTATAATTACTTTCTTTTTCCTCAATTGTTTTTAAGACCTTCTTTGCTAATTCGATTCCGCCTTCGCCACCCTGTTCCCATACTTTGGAAAGAGCGAATTCACAGCCTCTTTCTTCGCAGAAGTTTTTAACAAATTCAAGCTCTGCCTCGGTATCGGAAGAAAAAGCATTTAATGTAACAACAACCGGAAGGCCATACTGTTTAATATTTTCAATGTGCTTTTCAAGGTTAACAATTCCGGCTTTAAGGGCATCCAAATTTTCAATTGATAAATCAGCCTTGGCTACTCCACCATTGTATTTAAGTGCTCTTACAGTAGCCACAAGAACAACACAGCTGGGCTTTAAACCTGCTTTACGGCACTTGATATCAAGGAACTTCTCAGCGCCCAAATCGGCGCCAAAACCGGCTTCGGTAACAACATAATCAGCCATTTTTAATGCATACTTTGTAGCAATAACTGAGTTGCAGCCATGTGCGATATTGGCAAAAGGACCACCATGAATAATAACAGGATTGTGCTCCAATGTTTGAATCAAATTAGGCTTAATGGCATCCTTTAACAAAACAGCCATTGATCCGACACATTTTAACTGATGTGCTCTTACAGGATTTCCGGCATAGTCATAGGCTACTATTATTTCAGAAAGACGTCTCTTTAAATCCTTCATATCGGTAGCTAAACAAAGAATAGCCATAATTTCGGATGCAACGGTAATTACAAAATGATCCTCTCTGACTGTTCCGTCTGTTTTAGCTCCAAGGCCAACCACAATATTTCTAAGAACACGGTCATTCATATCGAGACATCTCTTCCAGATAATATTTCTGGGATCGATTCCAAGTTCATTTCCCTGCTGAATATGATTGTCTATTATTGCTGCCAAAAGATTATTGGCGGTAGTAATCGCATGAAAATCACCGGTGAAATGAAGGTTTAAGTCGTCCATGGGAACAACCTGGGCATAGCCACCGCCTGCAGCACCACCTTTTATACCAAAACATGGACCTAAAGAAGGCTCTCTTAGTGCTGCAACACATTTCTTGTTAAGCTTACCAAACGCGTCACATAAACCAACACTTGTAGTTGTTTTTCCTTCTCCGGCAGGGGTAGGATTAATTGCTGTAACAAGAATCAGTTTACCATCTTCGTTGTTCTTGTTTTCTTCCCACCAGTCATTGGAAATCTTTGCTTTATACTTGCCGTAAAGTTCCAATGAATCCTCAGATATATTAACTCTTTCTGCCACTTTTTTAATTGGCAGCATTTCAGTCTCTCTTGCAATTTCTATATCTGTTTTCACAATGATTCCTTTCAAGGGTTATGTTTATATTTCACCCTGTTCCATTAAATTTTCAAGTGATTCCATTGACATTAATACACGTCTGGCTTTTGTGCCTTCATCTTCGGATACAACGCCAAGTTCAGCCAGGCGGTCCATTATTCGAGCAGCCCTATTAAATCCGATTCTGAATTTTCTTTGAAGATTTCCGATTGAAGCCTTATCATTTTCAATTATGAATTTGGCTGCATCTATCAGTAAATCATCCTCATCCGATCCACTTCCCTGATCGGATGAACCACCTGACCCTGCCGATTTGGCTGAAGGTGCATTTTCAATGGCATACTGAATAGTTGCCGCTGAATTATCATCAAGTTCAGCAGTTTGCGGTTTAAGAAAATCAACTATTTTATTAACATCAGGGTCTGAAACAAAGGCACCCTGAAGTCTTACCGGTTTCTTAAGCCCTTTCGGGAAGAATAACATATCGCCTTTTCCGAGAAGTTCTTCGGCTCCACCCATATCAAGAATGGTACGGGAGTCAATATTTGATGATACTGCAAAAGCAATTCGGCTGGGCATATTTGCCTTGATTAAACCGGTTATTACATCTACGGAAGGCCTCTGTGTAGCAATTATCAGGTGAATTCCGCAGGCTCTCGCCAACTGAGCAAGTCGACAAATTGCATCTTCTACATCACCCTTTGCAACCATCATAAGATCCGCCAACTCATCTACAATAATAACGATTTGAGGAAGCTTTTTGTATATTTCACTGGGACCTTCTGTTTTTTCTCTGTCCACTACTGCTTTATTGTAACCCTTTAAATCTCGAACATTTAAATCAGCAAATTTTTTGTAACGTTCCATCATTTCGGTTACGGCCCAGTTTAATGCTGCGGATGCTTTCTTGGCATCTGTAACTACAGGAATAAGCAAATGAGGAATTCCGTTATATACACTTAATTCAACAACCTTAGGGTCAATCATTATCATTTTAACATCATCGGGATGAGCTTTATAAATGATACTCAATATAAGTGTATTTATACATACCGACTTACCCGAACCGGTCGCACCGGCAATAAGCAGGTGAGGGAATTGATCGATATCATATACAATTACAGAACCTGATATATCCTTGCCGACTGCAAATGTAAGTGATGAACCTGATTTTTTGAATTCAGGTGTATCAATCAGATCCCTTAATAAAACAGCCTGATTAATCTTATTGGGTAATTCGATACCAACAGCTGCTTTTCCGGGAATTGGTGCCTCAATACGAATATCCGAGGTTGCCAGATTAAGCTTGATATCATCAGATAATCCTTTTATTCGGCTTACCTTTGTACCAAGCTCCGGAATTATTTCAAATCTTGTAACTGAAGGTCCCTGACAAATATTATCAACAGATGCTTTAACACCAAATATAGCTAAGGTATCTATCAACTTATTAGCCGTCTCACGAACAGACTCTTCACTGTCTCCACCGGATTTATTTGTGTTTAAAGTAAGTAAATCAATTGGCGGAAACTGATATTTAAAATGGCCCTCCGGATGCTTTGTTTCTATCGGTACAGGAGCTTTTGCAGGAGCCTGAGTAACGGGCTTTTCTGTTATAACTCTGTTTTGCTCTACATCGGATTGAGCAATATTTCCATTTTTCTGAATTTTAATATCCTGGGTATGGTCGGTATTAGCCGTATATGCAGGAGTATTGGCTGTAGTATTATTAACCTTAATGGCAGACCGTTCTGAGTCTTTGTTAATAGAAGG
>JAZUJC010000220.1:0-4128 GCA_045642625.1 Lachnospiraceae bacterium | reverse complement strand
AAGCATGTGTAAGATTTATTTTCTATAATGTAAACCCAAAGCCCCCGGGAATATCCGGGGGCTTTGGGTTGTATTGATACAAAAAAAGCCCCGAACAAATGTCCGGGGCTTTAAATGATTTAAGTATTAATTACTTAACAGTTACGCTTGTAAGGTGAGGGTTAGCACCTTCATACCAGTAAAGGAAACCTTCAACATCTACAACAGTACCAACTTCAAGGTTACCAACTAAATCATAGAATTCAGCATCTGAACCATTTAAGTAGTACTCTAAGCAGAAGTACATTTCTACATCATCCTTAGAAAGGTTAACGTAGATATCATCACCGGGCTCATTGTTCTTGTAAGAAACAGCAGTAACAGTCATATCATTGAATGCTACTAACTGGTTCTGGTAGTTAGCAAGATCATCAGAACCTACTAAATCGGTAACATCCTTAACTTCAGCGATGTAAGAACCTTCAACGATTTCGAAAGTTGCATCTGTGATTTCAACTTCGCCGGCCCATTCGCTCTTGAAACCGGTAACAACAATCTTTGTGCCGGGAACAAGCTTAGCAGAATCTTCTTCAGAACAAGCCATGTTGTACATGAAGTAAGCGCCGTCTTCATCAGCTGCATAAACAGTAATCTGATTATCCCACCAAGACTGTGTAGCCTGAACATAACATTCAACAACTACTTCGGTATCGAGGTCTGCAGCAACATATTCAGCATATGTCATTGCGCCTGTTTCTTCTACAGATACTTCTACTTCGGTAGAAGCTTCTGTTGAAACTTCAGTAGAAACTTCAGTGGATACTTCGGTAGAAGCTTCAACTGATGTTTCAGTGCTTTCAGAAGCGCTTGTTTCTTTTCCTCCACAAGCTGCAAGAGAAAGAACAAGTACAAGTGATAAAGCAAGTGTTAATACTTTTTTCATAATAATCTCTCCTTATAAATATGAATTGAAATGATTGATTTAATAATAAATCCATCCAACGACTTTATTATACGATAAAGGTAATACAAATCAATATTTATATGCCACATTTTTCACAAAAAAGAAGAAGATTTTTGTGTAATATTACCTATTTCTTTTTCTTAATCAGTCCATACAGGTAAAAGCCTCCGATAAGTATCCATGCTATAGCCAGACAGGAAAGAAGCATAACCGCAGTGGAAGGTAAGGGGCCTAAATCCGATCCGGAGGCTGCCGCAGCACCTGAGGTTCCCTGGTTAAGGTGATACAGGCTTGCGGTGTCGTCAAACAGCTTTGTAATGTATTCGTCGTCTACGGTCTGTTTACGCCTTACGGACTTGGTAACACTTTCAATCAACTGACCGGCAGCGTCTCTTAGGGATGCAGAGCCGTTAAAGACGGGAGTAACAAAGGTGTTTTCGGTATTATCCATTAAAAGCTTACTTGCTTTTATTTTTACATCATAATATTTGTCATCATCGGTGCCTGCCTTGCTTAAGTAATCCTTGTATTCTTCGCTGTTTTGAGCCTTTGAGGTGACGGGAAGATATCCTTCGGTCATGGAATAGGAAGTCTGAACCTCGTTTGTGAGCATAAACTGTGCAAAAATCCATGAAGCAAGAACTTCTCCTGAATCCTCTTTATTGAAGATGCAGATGGAAGGTCCCTGAGAAATCATCTTGGGATTGGCAACATCAAACTGAGGAATGGGGAGGACAACCGTTTCAAAATCAACAAGCTTGTCTTCGCTGATATCAAGGTTAGGTGCCTTTGATCCCATCCAGGTTGCTCCGGCAGTTGAATCTATGGCAAAAAGGCACTGGCCGGCATTTAGGAAGTTGCCGGGGTAGCTTGAAATCTTGAATGTTGAAAAAGCACCTGTTTTTCCGTGTGATGCAATCTCTGTCAGCAATTCCTTTGTAGTGTCATTAAAAATTAAAATATTTCCGTTTGCGTCTGAGTAACCTGCTTCAAGCTGCTTGAGCATTGAAATCATCATATTGTCGGTTGATTTGTAAATGCAGGGAATCATTACCTTCTGACCGTTGATTTTATAAAGACCGTTTGCGTCTTTTTCAAGAGCCTTTTCGGAAACTTCCCATATAAAATCCCAGGTTACAATATCGGGAATACTGTAGCCCATCTTTTCAACATAGGTTTTGTTAATATAAAGGGCTTCGGTGGAACGCATATAAGGGATGGCATAGTAGCTGCCTCCGATTTTACATTCGCCAAGGAACTCTGGAATAACTTCATCCCTGGTGGGAGAGTCGAATTTAATCTTACTTCCGCCAAGTCCATATGCTTCATCGGTAAGCAGTTCATCCAAAGATACTACTACGTTGTCACCGGTCATATAGGTGGCTATATGGTCAGGATAGGTAATACATACATTCGGTGTAGTCTGCGTGGATATATTGGTGATTACATCGTTGTAAATTTTGCCGTAGTCGGTGTAAAGTCTCATATTTACACTTATATTTGGGTAAAGCTTTTCAAAGTCGGATATTGCTTTTTCGTAAATATCGGCCTGAGTCTTGTTTGTGTCGTTTTTTGCCCAGAATGTTATTTCGTAGTGCTTGCTTTCGTCAAAAGAATCGGGTACCTCGAAAGCGGTGGATTCTTTTGAACCGTGACATCCGGTCAGTAAAAGTGATGATGCGATTAATCCGGCAGAAAGAACGGTGGTAACACATTTTTTTGCAATATTTTTGAGTTTAATCATCCCTTTGTACCTCCCCTTGATACACCTGCCATTATTTTCTTGTGGAAAATAAGGAAGATAATAATAAGCGGAATTGAAATAACAACAACCGCGGCCATCATGGCAGGGATATTTTCACGGCCAAATCCGTTTTCGCGAATTTCCTGAATACCGTTGGATACCAGGTAATAATCGGACTCGGTGGTAACAAGCCTGGGCCATACGTAACTGTTCCAGCATTCAATAACCTTAAGGATAAGTATGGTTATTACCGTGGGTTTGCAAATGGGAATCATTACCTTGAACAGATATTTTAAATCCGAGGTTCCGTCTACCTTGGCTGCCTTATAAAGTGAATCCGGAATCTGCTCAAAATTTTCTTTTAGCAGATAAATGTAAAATACGGAGGTAACCGAGGGAAGAATCAAACCGGTAAAGGTATTTCGCATATCCAGGTTTGTGATTGTTACATAGTTGGTGATTACAACCAGTTCGTTGGGAATCATCATAAGAGAAAGAAAAATGGCAAAGGTTATGTTCTTTCCCTTGAAATCAAGCCGTGCAAAAGCAAAAGCTGCAAGAATGGTTACAAACAGCATAAGCGCTGTTGTCAACAGCGTAAAAATAATAGTATTTGCAAAGTATCGGCCAAGACTTACCGTGGTAAAAGCATCCGTGTAGTTCTGAAGAGTAGGTGCAAGGGTAAAGAATTTGGGCACATACTCTGAGTTATATGAACTGTAGCTTTTTATTGAGGTAAGGATCATCCAATAGAACGGAAACAGAACCACAAGCGCCCATATTGAAAGAAAAACATAGGTGACGGTGGTTTTTACTTTTGCCCTGGTTTTGGCCTTTTTTTCAATTTTATCGTAATCGGTATTTGTCATAATATTCTGATCATTCATATTGTTTATGCCTCACATTAGTACTGAACATTCTTTTTGCTGACCATAAGGTTAATAACGGTTATGGTAAATACAATTGCAAAAAGAATAAGCGATGCAGCCGATGCGTAGGAGGGGTATCCTCCTGAATTACCGTAAAGCATATCGTAAACATAGCCTACGATTGTGTTCATTCCGGCTGCATTAAGGTCGGTACCGAATATGGCAACCTCGTCGGAATAAGCTTTAAATGCCCCAATAAAGCCGGTAATTATCAGGTAATAAATCATTGGCGAAATCATAGGGAGAGTAATTCGGTAAAAGGTACGAAACTTAGAGGTTCCGTCTACCTTTGCGGCATTGTAATAATCCTTTTTTACCCCGGCAAGGGCACTGGTCAGAATCAGGATTTTAAAGGGCATTACAATCCATATGGTATACAGGCACATAACAAACATCTTTGCCCAATAGGGACCTTCAATGAAGTCCACGGATTCAAAGCCCAAAAAGTTAATCAATACATTAATCAGTCCGTCGGAATAGGCGGTTTTCTTAAAAAGAATCATAAATACAAG
>JAZUJC010000219.1:0-3587 GCA_045642625.1 Lachnospiraceae bacterium | reverse complement strand
TAGAAAGTCTGATATATAAAATGCCGTTGGGGTTAATCCTCAACGGCATTTCTGTATTCATGGCAAAATTATTATTTTTTAAAAGATATATTTATTCCCTCCAGGGATTTCCTTCGGTAGGGTCAGAAGGGTCCCAGACACGGGTGGTTTCATTGTCAGGGTCAATGTGGGTGTAGCCGTTATGGGATATTGGATCCCAGTCGGCGTCATATATAATGGTTACAAATCCGGTGGGGCAGTAGCTGTATATCCAACCGGCGTGGGCGTATATGAGACGCACACAGCCAAGGGAGGCCGGAGTTCCCAGCTTGTTATATTCGGGCCACTCCAGGTCGTCATGATTGGGCGTATAGTAAGGAACCGAATGAAAGAGAATGCCGTCTTCTTTGGAAATAACGGTGGCATAGCTTCCATAGGTGCCGTCAACCATTTTTCTCCACTCATACCGTTTACCGGTAACAAATCGTCCGGTAGGTGTTTCACAGCCTTCTTTTCCCACTGAACAGGGAAATGCAATAACCGGTTCACTATAATTGCCGTTTTCATCCTTGCCGTAAACGGTAACCTGGCAGGTAGTTCTGTTTACACCTACCAAATAGGGCTGTCCTTCTATTCCGGTAATATCCCAGCCCAATGAATTGGTAACTCGTTTTTTTCGGTATACCTGAATTTCATCAGTGGTTGAGTTTCCGGAGGCATCGGTTGCTGTTACTGTAACAGTACAAACGCCCGCTTTATCAAGATCGCCCTCTGTAACGGTAAAGGTCACTGTGGCGGTGTCATCATTATCGGATACTATACTTACCAGCTGTTGCCAGGTAAGCTCCTCATCCAAAAGTGAGGTGACGGGGCTGTCCATTAACGTAAGCTTGGGAGCGACTTCATCGATCACGGTAATTGTAATTTCTTTGCTGCTCGTATTACCTGCCTCGTCGGTGGCTTTAAGTAAAGCGCTGACAGTTCCGGCGTGCTCAATCTGCCCACTGACAATTTCCCAATCAACTGTTATATTTTCGGGTAAAGAAGAATCATCGGTAATACTGTCAATCAGGGTGCTGTAATCAAATTCATCACCTAATTGAATTTCCACTGAATCTTTGTTTAGCGTAATAGTCGGTGCTGTAGTATCCGGCGCAGGTCCGTCGGGAATGTCGCCTTCAATCGACACTTCATTGCCGGAAACAGGGTCGGTATTTTCTGAAACTGTATTTATATTGTCGGAGCCCGCATTCTTGTTTCCGCATCCGATAAAGAGTGTCAGCGAAAAAAGAAAAACTGTCCCTATGGTTATTATTCGTCTTATTCTCATTGTTTTTCCTGTATTTTGATTGTTTATATTTAAGTAAACGCCCTTAAATTCTACAGTATTTAAGGAAAAAATCAATATCTCCGGGAAAAAAGAATAAATTTATACTAAGCTTTCTGTTTTTGTGGTAACATTTGATGATAAAATAGATAAGAACTTAATAAGTCGGTTTGAAGAAAATACTTGAACCGAACTAATGCAAAGCGAAGGATACTATAATGAAAGTTACACAGGCAAAAAGAGAACGTGAATCGGGTGTAGAACTCCTTAAATTAATAGCGTTGTTTGTAATCGTTGTCGGACATGTGATGCAGACATTAATTTCTGAAAATCCCTTCTTTGACAACTCCTATGTTTTTCATGTGGGAGAGGCTACAACTGATTACAGATCACTGCTTCTTTGCTGGTTATCTGCTGCAGGAGAAATGGGAAATGATATTTTCTTTGTATGCTCATGCTGGTACTTGCTGGACAGCAAAAAAACCAATCTCAAAAAAGTGCTTTATCTCATAGCAGATGTATGGGTTGTAAATGCTCTTTTTCTTGCGGTATTCCAGGCGGCAAATCTGCACGAGCTTTATCCCTTTGAGATAATTCAGTGTCTGTTCCCGACAACCTACGGACTTAACTGGTATATTACCTGCTATATGCTGTTTTATCTCATACATCCGTTTTTGAATATGATTATTGACGGCATATCTCAGAAGGTCCATTTGACTGCAAATCTTATTGCACTGGTTTTGTATTGTGTTATTAACTATGTAAGCCCCGGACATTTCTTTATTAATAAAATAGTGGGCTTTGTGATTATATACTTCTTTGTGGCCTATATGAAGCTGTATTTAAAGGAGTTTACGGCGAGTAAATCGAAGAATCTCATTTGTTTCTTCGTAGGCTTTTTAGGCTTGCCGCTTTTAATCCTGGTAGTGAATTTCCTGGGCTTTAAGGTTGGCTTTTTATCGGATAAGCTCATCCGCTGGGGTGGCTTTTTATCGCCCTTTGTTCTTTTGACAGCCCTTTCTCTTTTGAATCTTTTCAAAAGAAAAGTATATGTGAATCGATTTATTAACTCGGTTGCCGGAATGACTATGCTCATTTACCTGTTTCATGAGAACTATCTTTTCAGAGAGTACATAAGGCCCCGCATTTGGATGTACATATATGAGAATTTCGGTTACGACCACGTTATTCCCATTTTGTTTGTTTTTTCGATTCTACAGTTTCTTGCTGCAGTCATCCTGTCGGCAATATACAAGGTTACCCTTGATAAACTGGTAAAGAAGGTAAGCTTTGCTGTGGGTGATAAAATAGGTAAGTGGTACGACGGTTTTTCTGAGAAGCTTATGCGTATAAAATAGCAATCTGTTGTATAGAATAAAGGAGATAGTATTTAAAAGAATAGTATTGATAACACTCAGCCATAAAACAATTCTTAATGCAATAATAGTCGGTCAATCGTAAAATTGAAACGACCCCCAAAAGTAAGATTTAAATCTGTTATTTACCTGTTTCGCCGGAGTTGTCCGGTAAAAGAGGTATATATCAATTATCTAACTTTTGGAGGTCGTTTTTGTGTAGCCGGTATGTATTATACATCGGCTGTTGAAAACAGTTTCAATTAATGAAGCGATGTTAACCGAGCTTATTTAAAGCTGTACACCATTATTTCATCAGAGTATCCCTGGGCAAAAGGACCGGGGATGGGAGCTACGCCGCGGTGTTTTCCGAGGTAGTCGGTATTGAATACGATGGTGGAGCCGTCGGGATCTTCGAATCTTTGGTCGGGCTCAAAGGCATTTCCAAGTACGTCTGAATCAACCATTGATGCGGTGAAATCCTTAAGGAAGTCGTAGATATTGGTTTTTAAGTAAGTGTTGCCGTTTTCTTCCTTAAGCTCGAAGGTAACCTTGGCGTCCTTGTCGATAAAGTTGTTCTTTTCGTTTTTATAAGCCATAGCGCCCTCAAGGTAGGCATTTCCGTCAATCCATACGGGGAGAGAACGGAAGTGGTAGGGCTCGATTCCCTTCATGTCGGGAGTTTCATTGTCCATATCAAAGAACTTAATCCACTCATCGTAGGTTAAGTAGTCGTCAAATACGTGGGTACCCACTTCTCGATTGTCGGTATATACAACACCGGCTTCGCTGTCACTTAAAATTGATGCTCCGCCGCCGGGCCATCTCTGAACAAAAATGTTGTTGTAGAATCGGTCATCACCGTGAAGTATTGTCATAAAGCCGCAAACCTCGGTACGGTGAGGAATGTGGTAGGGAGTGTAGCG
>JAZUJC010000218.1:0-8704 GCA_045642625.1 Lachnospiraceae bacterium | reverse complement strand
GCCCTTAGTACGAGAGGACCGGGGTGGACGGACCTCCAGTGCATCAGTTGGGAACCAATCCCATGGCTGAGTAGCTGTGTCCGGCAGGGATAAACGCTGAAGGCATCTAAGCGTGAAGCCCCCCTCAAGATGAGATATCCCGATTTAATCTAAGACCCCTTGAAGACGACGAGGTAGATAGGGCCAAGGTGTAAGTACAGTAATGTATTCAGCTGATGGTTACTAATAGGTCGAGAGCTTATCCAAAGGTAAGGTGTTATTCCAGGTAAGTGATGTTGTTCTTCTGTTTTGTATTCAGTGATCAGGGTTTTGATCTTTATGGCTCCGTGGTCAAGCGGTTAAGACATCGCCCTTTCACGGCGGTAACACGGGTTCGATTCCCGTCGGAGTCATTAATTATTATTCCTCGATAGCTCAGCGGCAGAGCATTCGGCTGTTAACCGAAGGGTCGTAGGTTCGAACCCTACTCGGGGAGTTACAAATAAATATTGCATTTGCTATTTATTTGCAGATGCCGACGTGGCTCAACGGCAGAGCAGCTGATTTGTAATCAGCAGGTTATCGGTTCGAATCCGATCGTCGGCTCTTTTCCTTTTAGGAAACAAACCGAAGGTTTTCGGACTTTTAGCTCAGTTGGTTAGAGCACCCGGCTCATAACCGGTCGGTCCTGGGTTCGAGTCCCCGAAGGTCCACTGTGAGGCAAATATTGTTTGCTTTGAGAAATGGTTGAACGAGCAATTCGTTCTCCGAACAGGCTTACGCCTCGAAAAAATTTTTTCGTTTTTGACGAAAACCAGCAAACAAGTTTGTTGCGAGTAAATTTTTTATGAAAATGCGCGTTAAAGCATCGCGACATTTTCAAGGATAAAAAATTTAGTTTTCTTGGCCTAATGGCTCAGTTGGTTAGAGCGCCGCCCTGTCACGGCGGAGGTCGCGGGTTCGAGTCCCGCTTAGGTCGTAATTAAATATGGGGTCTTAGCTCAGCTGGGAGAGCATCTGCCTTACAAGCAGAGGGTCACAGGTTCGAGCCCTGTAGGCCCCATTTAATTAAATAAATAATATGCCGGCGTGGCGGAACTGGCAGACGCACAGGACTTAAAATCCTGCGGGACTAACCTCCCGTACCGGTTCGATTCCGGTCGCCGGCATTTTTATTTGATAACTGAAAATATTGAGTAATCAATATTTTCAGTTTTTTTTTATAAAGCGGTCTTTAATATTATTTGTATAAATATATGGTTAATTTTTTTGTGTTATTTTAGAAAAACATCAGTAAAGAATAGAGGTTACGCTCAATGTCAGAACTTACCTACGAACAGATTGATACTCTTGGTGAAATTGCTAATATCAGCATTGGTAATGCTGCAACTACATTAAGTATGATGGTTAATCATAAAGTTGATATTACAATGCCCAATGTTAAGATAATTAAAAAGAGTGAAGTGCTTGATGACTACGAAAAGACATGTGTTTTCGTTCAGATTCATTATATAAAAGGTTTGAGTGGAAACAATGTTTTCATCTTAAAAGAGCCTGATGTTATGTGTATGACTGATCTCATGATGGGTGGTCCCGGTAACAAAGAAGGTGAAATCAGTGAACTTCAGCTCAGTGCTATTTCTGAGGCAATGAACCAGATGATGGGGGCTTCTGCAACTTCAATGTCAATAATGCTTGACGATATGGTTGATATCAGTACACCTGATGTTAGTTCCATTGATGTTGAGTCGGTAAAGACCTTCGAAAAAATATTTGCTAACGACAATGATTTGTTTGTAAAGATTTCTTTTAAAATAAATATTGATGGTTTGATTGATTCCAATATGGTTCAGTTTTACCCTATTGAATTTGCCAAGGATATGTGTGCTAAATTTGCACTTAACAAAGACAAGCTTTAAGCTGTGAATTTTGATTCGGGTAGCCCTTTTTGATAAGGTGCTACTCGATTTTTTTTGTCTTTAGTGATAGTATATCTTTATGAGCGCAAATGAAAAAGTTAATCCGCTGGGTACTAAACCGGTTGGAAGATTATTGGGAAAATTTGCAGTTCCCAGCATAATAGCTATGCTTGTGGGAGCTGTTTATAATATTGTAGATCAGTTCTTTATCGGCAACAGTGTGGGAGGGCTTGGAAATGCAGCTACGAATATAGCATTTCCTCTTAGCATATCCTGCATTTCTTTAGCCCTTTTGTTTGGTATAGGCGGGGCATCTGCCTTTAACCTTACCATGGGGCGTGGTGACAGTGAAACTGCACCTTACTATATAGGTAACTCGGTCACTATGCTTTTGGGCAGTGGTATTTTATTAGCCCTTATAACCGAGATTTTTTTGCCGTTTCTGTTGGTTGGTTTTGGTTCTCCCGATTCGGTTCTTCCTTATGCCACAACATATACCAGGATTACTGCAATCGGTTTTCCTGCACTTATTTTTTCGGCCGGCGGGTCTCATCTTGTCAGAGCAGACGGCTCACCTAATTTTTCCATGTTCTGCAACCTGATAGGTGCAATAATAAACACTGTTTTAGATTATATTTTTGTATTCGTATTATCATGGGGAATGGCCGGAGCAGCCTGGGCCACCATTATAGGCCAGTATGTTTCTGCATTGATGGTGTTGATTTACCTGTTCAATTATAAGTCTGTGAAGCTTAAGTTAAGCTATTTTATACCCAGGTCTTCATATGTTGGTCGTTGTGTATCATTGGGAACAGCTTCGTTTTTTAATCAGGTATCAATGATGGTTGTACAGATTATTCTGAATAACTCATTAAAGATTTATGGAGCAGCTTCTGTTTATGGTGAGGAAATTCCGATTTCCTGTGTTGGTATCGTATCAAAGGTAAGTCAGTTATTCTTTGGAGCCATAATCGGTATATCACAGGGACTTCAGCCCATTGCCAGCTTTAATTACGGTGCCGAAAAGTATTGTCGTGTTAGAAAAGCAACTGTTCTTGCCCTGGAGGTTTGCGCAGGCCTTTCTTTAATTTCATTTATTGTATTTCAGGTATTTCCTCTTCAGATTATTAAAATGTTTGGTGAGGGAGATGAACTGTATTACAGTTTTGCAGTCAGATATTTTAGAATCTTTTTCTTTTTCATAGTGATAAACTTTGTGCAGCCTATTATTGCCAATTTCTTTAATGCAACGGGAAGACCGGGAACAGGTTTGTTTTTGTCTCTTACAAGGCAGATTCTTTTCTTTGTTCCCCTGCTGTTGATTTTGCCCCGATTCTTAGGAATAGACGGTATTATTTACACAGGTCCCATTGCTGATGGTTTGGCTGCATTTACCACCATCTTTATCGGTGTAAGGGAGCTAAAGAAAAAGCACTACTGGACAGAAGCGTGAGGACAGTATCATATGGAATCTACATTAAAGAGAACCTGGTCGGAAATTGACCTGGATGCTTTGATTCACAATTATAAAACCTTAAGGCAGAGAGTCGGAGAGAATGTTAAGTTTCTTGGTGTGGTTAAAGCCGATGCCTACGGTCATGGTGCTGTTGAGGTAGCCAAGACCCTTGAACAGCAGGGGGCCGATTATCTTGCCGTCAGCAGTATTGATGAGGCTATGGAGCTTCGTGTCAACGATATAAAAATGCCCATACTGATTTTAGGGCATACTCCTAAAGAACAGGTAGACAGGCTCATAAAATATGACATTACTCAGGCTGTTACCTGCAAGGCTAAGGCTGATGAATATTCTGAAGAAGCGTCGCGCCTCGGCAGGCAGCTTAAGGTTCATATAAAGGTTGACACCGGAATGAGCCGTTTGGGATTTTTGTGCGAGGGTGAATATTTTAACACCGGTGTTGAGGGAATAACTCAGGCTATTAACATGCCGGGACTGGTGGCAGAGGGTATATTTACTCACTTTGCGGTATCCGATGAGCCCGGGGAGGAGTGCGAGGCCTATACCAGACACCAGTATGATTTATTTACAAAGGTTATTGAGGCGGTAGAAAGAAAGTCCGGTAAGAAATTTTCTATAAGACATTGTGCCAATACGGGGGCTGTGGCCAAATACACTGAAATGAGCCTTGATATGGTAAGACCGGGCTTGCTGTTGTATGGATACGGTGATTTTGCTGCAGAGCTTCACTTAAAGCCTGTTATGACATTAAAGACCGTTGTGAGTACGGTGAAGGTTTATCCGAAGGGAACAAGGATAAGTTATGGAGGAATCTTTGAAACCGAAGAGACAACCCGTATAGGCGTGCTTCCTTACGGATATGCTGACGGCTTCTTTAGGGCTCTTTCCAATAAATGTGAACTGTACACGGAGGCCGGTCATGCACCGCAGCGCGGTAAAATATGCATGGACATGTGTATGCTGGATTTAACAGACAAGCCCTCTGTGGATGTAGGTTCTGAAATAGAGATTTGGGGCAAAAATAACCCCATTGAGAAGTTGGCAGAGCTGGCAGGAACCATTCCTTATGAGCTTACCTGCGCTGTAAGTAAGCGGGTTCCCAGGACCTACATTAAAAACGGGCAGGTAATAGGAAAAGAACTGCTGCTTAGAATGTAATGATATTAACCTGTTGGGGGTATATATAGAAAGGAATAAATAACATGAAATTTTCAGAAATGAAGTATGAGCGTATTGACTACGCTAAAGTAGGTGAAGAGATTAAAGCACTTACTCAGGCAATGAGAGATGCCAAAACCTTTGAAGAGGCATTTGCGGTACATGAAAAATCCTCAAAGCTTTCTCACGAAGTTTCTTCAATGATTCAGATTTGTATGATTCGCCACGACATCGACACCACCGATGAATTTTATGATAAGGAGCAGGAATACAACGATGAATTTGCTCCTACCATCAGAGAGGCTCAGGTAGGATATACCAAAGCTCTGTATGAGTCACCTTTTAAGGCTCAGTTTATGGAAAAAATCGGACCGGTAGCATTTAAGAATATGGAACTTGAACTGGAATATTTTGTTCCCGAAATGGTTCCTCTTATGCAGGAAGAGAATGCCCTTGTTACAAGATACGAAAAGCTTGTTGCTACAGCAAAGATTGAATGGGAAGGCGAGACACTGAATCTTCCCCTTATGACAAAATATACCACAAGCCCTGATCGTGAAACCCGTAAGAAGGCTTTTGCAAAAACTACAGGCTTCTTTATGGATAATCGTGCCGAGTTTGACGAGATTTACGATAAGCTTGTTAAGTGTCGTACCGCACAGGCTAAGCTTTTGGGCTTTGAAACCTACACCAAGCTCGGATATGCCAGAATGCAGCGTAACGATTATGGTCCTGATCAGGTTAAGGCTTTCAGAGATGAAGTTAAAAAGAAAATCGTTCCTCTTGCTACCAAGGCTCATGAGGCGCGCAGAAAACGTATCGGTGTAGATCATCTTTACTACTACGATACTACCTTCTTTGTAAACGGTAATCCCGAACCAATCGGAACTCCCGAGGAAATCCTGGCTTCAGGTAAGAAAATGTACGAAGAATTATCTCCTTTAACAGGCGAATTCTTCAATTACATGCTTGATAACGAACGTTTCGATGTTCTTGGACGTAAGACCAAGAGAAACGGTGGATATATGACCTCTATCCCCAATGATGACAATACACCCTTCGTATTTGCCAACTTCAACAAAACAGCAGGGGATGTTGACGTTATTACCCATGAATGTGGACACGCATTCCAGGGTTATTTGACCCGTAAGGACTGTGATGAGTACAGAAATATTACAATGGAGACTGCTGAGATTCATTCCATGTCAATGGAATTCTTTGCAGAGCCCTGGATGGAACAGTTCTTTGGTGACAGAGCAGATGATTACAGAAGCTATCACCTTGAGGATTCCCTTACATTTATCCCCTACGGCTGTATGGTAGATGAGTTCCAGCACATTGTTTATGCTAACCCTGATATGACTCCCGAAGAGAGAAGAATGAAGTGGGTTGAGCTTGAAAAAGAATACCGTCCTCATATGGATTATGGTGACAACGAGTGCTATTTAACAGGTGGTTTATGGCAGAGACAGTCCCATATATATGCAATGCCTTTCTACTACATTGATTACTGTCTTGCACAGACCGTAGCCCTTGAGTATAAGGCATGGATGGATACCGACTACAAGGCTGCCTGGGACAGCTACATTGAGCTTTGTAAGCAGGGCGCAAGAGACTTTTATTCAAAGTCACTTCCCAAGGTAGGTATTAAGGTTCCTTTCGAAGCAGGCTGCCTTGATGAAACCGTTGAGGTTATCGGTAAGAAGCTGGGAGTATAATACATAATATACACAGACCTTTGTGATTCAATTTCTTTGTAAAAAGAATTGTGTCACAAGGGTCTTTTTTTATGGTAAAAGGTGTTGGTAAAATTTTATGCGGCCTATAATTTGATCCAAAACGTTAAGCTTATACGTAAAAGATCAATACCCCCCAATTCAAATAAATACCGTCTGTGTGTCAAGGATGTTCAACCGGAAATAAAATACACCTAATAACCGGAAACAAAAATACACTTAACAATCATAAAAAAAGAAAAAAGTTGAAAAAGTGTTGACATCGTTCTGTTATAGGTGTATATATAACACATAAACAGTTAACTGAAGCACGACGGTGCTTAAACAAAAGAATATCAGGAGGTACGATTTGAAGATATCGCAATCATCCGGTGTTCCGATATATCAGCAGATAGCCGACTCGTTCAGAACCGACATTTTAGCCGGTAAGTATAAAAACGGTGAATACCTGCCATCCATAAGGGAACTGGCCAGGGATCTGAAGATAAGTGTTATTACTACCATGAAAGCCTACGAACAGCTGGAGGCTGAAGGGTATGTATCAGCGGTTCAGGGTAAAGGCTTTTACGTAAACGCTCAGGACAGTGACATGTTAAAGGAGCAGCATCTGAGAAAGGTTGAAGATGCCTTGCAGGAAGCAATCAAATATGCCGATATAGCCGGTCTAACCGATAAAGAATTAAAAGAAACTTTGGATACCCTGATTTCAATGAAGGGATTATAGAACAGATTATTAGGAGAGAGAAAATGGATTTTGAAAAAGCAATCGCAGGAAAAAATATTAAGAAAGAATATAAAACATTTAAATTGGATATACCCGAATTAAACATTCCCAAGGGCTTTGCTACAGCACTCATCGGCGAGAACGGAGCTGGAAAGACTACACTGTTAAATATCCTTGCGGGAATCAGAACCGACTACACCGGTGAGCTTACTTATTTTGGCAAGTATACCGACAAGGACAGAGAGAAGTCTCCTGTAGTTAAGAACAGCATCGGATATACCGGAACAGACAATTATTATCTTCCGCACTGGACAGTAAAAGGTGTTGAGGAATTGAATTCCCTTCTTTTTGAAAACTTTAGTAAAGAACAGTTCAGAAAGAACTATGAGGACCTGGCTATTTCTGCAAACGGTTCTTTTGAAGGAGACAAGAAGGTTACCCAGTTATCTGACGGTACCAAAACAAAGCTTATCCTGGCTTCAGTGCTTGCAAGAGACACCGATATGCTCATTATGGACGAGCCGGCATCTCCCCTGGATCCTTTGATGAGAGATAAGTTAAACGATTTGATCAGAGAGTATATTTCCGAAAAAGAAGGAAGAAGCGTTTTCTTTTCAACACACAACATTCTTGATATGGAAAGTGTAACCGACTATGCCATTATTATGGAGCATGGTGAGGTGGTTGAAGCAGGCTTCGTGGAAGATCTTAAAGAAAAATATATTTTAGTTAAGGGTGAAAATGATGACCTTAACAGAGCCAAAGAGGTTCTTTATACGGTAAGTGCCAACAAGTACGGTTTTGAAGGTATCTGCCTTGCGGAAAACCTTGATAAGCTTGCGGGAATGGATGTTACAACCGAAACAGCAAGTCTTTTCCAGATAAGCGTCGCTATTATGAAGAAAAACACAAAAGTAAAATAAGTCAAAGGAATAGCAATGAATAAAATGTTTAAAGAATATAAAGTGTTTGCTACACGCAAAACAAGATTTATAAGCTTCATTAGCATGGTTGCCGTATTTTTGTTTTCAATACTGTTTAGCTGCTATGTAATGGGTATGATTCCTTTAATGGGCATCACAATGACTTCTATGTTTACTGCAATGGCATTGGGCACAGTCGATTTCTTCATTTTCGGAGGCGTAGCGGTAAAGGGCCAGATAATGATGGACTTCGTAAAGAGTTCCTTTAATGGCAACCGGGTGGTTAAAAAGGCACTGAGGCAGGATGTATATATTAATATGGCAAGGGTTGTAGGTTTAAGCGTAATCTCAATGATTGTTGCGGATATTATTAACTACAAAACCATTTGCCCCGGTAACCTGATTTATGTGGTAGCATTAAGCTTCACTTCACTGGTTATTCTTTACTTTATACAGATACTTACAAGAAAATTTGCAAAAACACTGACGTCACATATCGGATGTATGTATGTGATATCACTGATCAGCAGTGCGCTGCTGATAGTGCCCCTGATGGTATATGAGTTATTTGCCGATCCGGCTAATTTGCAGGCAATACGGTCAGTTAGCTTAATGGGTTACTTATATATTGTTTTGGCTGCGGTAGCTTCAGTAGGGCTTGGTGAGTTGTTGATATGGATTTGTTATAAAGGATATATGAGCGGTTATTCTGACAGATAAAGGATGGAGAAAGAAATGTTAGCAGATATTAAGTTGGGATTTAAATTAATGAAATATGGTTTTCAGGT
>JAZUJC010000217.1:0-11815 GCA_045642625.1 Lachnospiraceae bacterium | reverse complement strand
TAACCCTGCACCATTTTTACCTTCATGCCGCTAAGCACGTTGAACTGTTCAGCAGTTTCAATACCTTCAACACAAATATTTACTCCGATGGTTTCGGCAAGCTCCGATACCATCTTAATAAAGGACTGTGAATATGCATCCTCGGCCAAATCCTTAACAAAGCTTTGGTCTACCTTTATAACATCAAATGGAATCTCTCTGATGTGATTAAGGGAGCTGTAGCCTGTACCAAAATCATCCAAGGCAATCCTTGCACCCGTTTCTTTTATACTGGAAAGAATCTTTTTCATTCGCTCCATATCGTTTATTGCAAGACTTTCAGTAACCTCCAGCGTAAGGTTATGGGGATTGATTTCGGTTTCTTCTATTGTTTTCTTGATAATATCCACAATGTCGTTCTGCATTAATTGTACTACGGACAAATTAACGTTTACTTTAAAATGAGGATAGCCGTTGTCGTTCCAGAATTTCAATTCCTTGCAGGCCTCTGTCAAAACATTGTTTCCTATAGGATTTATAAGGCCCAGGTACTCCGCCAGGGGAATAAATTCACTGGGAGCAATAAAGCCAAGCTCTGCCGAATTCCATCTGATTAAGGCTTCGGCACCTACACAGGGATTACCTTCTTTTTGCACATCCACTATAGGCTGGTAGTAAACCTTAAATTCCCTGAACTCGTCGGAAATTGCGTCACGCATATTCTTTTCCATGTCAAGACGCTTGTTGGACGAAGAAATAATATCATCCGAATATTTGGCAATACGGTTCTTGCCGTCCTTTTTAGCCTCAAACATGGCGATATCGGCTTTTTTGATAAGCTCCTGAACGCTCTCGCCGCTGGTAGGGAACTCAACAATACCCATACTCATGGTACAGTAGTAATCCGCATCCTTAAGATACCAGGGCTTACTGAATATATCACGAATCCTGTCTACGATTTTTTCAAAGTTTTTGTTGTATTCCGGGGGGATGATGATGACAAACTCATCGCCGCCCATTCTGTAACATGTATTCTTTATACCGTCAATTCGTGTAAGTGAATGAGATATAGCCTTCAAAAGAACATCACCGTACTGATGACCCAAACCATCGTTAATGTGCTTAAAGTCATCCAAATCCAGATATAACAGGGCACCTGTCATATTATTGCGCTTGGCCGAATCCACATGCATTGCCAGGTCACGCTCACAGCACATACGATTATAAAGGCCGGTAAGGAAATCGGTGCATGCCTGCTGTTCAATACGACGCTGATAGGTTTTCTTATCGGTAACATCGTAGGCTGCGCACAGAGAAACCTTTCTGCCGTCAACCCAGTTAATATATGTATAGTGAAGATCATACCAGCGGTTACGGTCAATATGGTTTATTTCGTAAACACCGCTGTTACGATTTACGGGAATTGCACTGTCAAAAAGGCTGTCGAGAGTACCGCTTTGAAGCTCGGTAGCAAAAGTACTCTTTAAAATACGGTTCATAAAGAGAGGCTTTCCGGAAACAACGTCTCTTACATAAATAGCGCTGCCTACATTGTCAAGAACCGATTCAAGGGCCGCATAGGAACCGGCCAGAGAATTCTTTTGAATACGCTTTGACACAACGGAATGAAGCACATGGGAAGCATCGTAAAGGAATTTAATCTCCTCAATTTCCCATTTTTTACCGGGCGCATTTTCCATAAAGCAAGCGTACATTCCGTACCCACCCACAAGATGAATCGGCAGCACTACCATGGCGCTTATCTCTAACCTGGCCATGTCGCTTGAAATTTCGGGATTCTTTTCGGAATCGCAGGATATTACAAGAGGCTTGTCACCTCTGACAAAAGAAAGGGCACTCTTGTCCCTGAATATATCAAAATCAACAACCACACCGCTCCTGTGCCATTCAGCGCAAAGGTCAGCGCCTTCTACACCGGGACGGGTACGAACTACCATAGCGGTGGAAATATTTAAATATTCGCCGATAATGGTCATACACTGGCGCATTACCAGTTCTATCGCATCATCATTGTCCAAAAGCTGTACCACTTCGGATACTGCCTCGGCCCTCTTTAACGATGCCTTCATCTCCTCAGCCGAATACTTGCTTCTGAGACTCTCAGCCTCAGCGGTATATTTAGAAAACTGCGAGCCTATAATAAGCTGGCTCACATCTCGCATAATATCCACATTAAACAGGAAATTGTCAAAAGAAATATTGTAACTGTATTCAGAAATATCAACGGCACCGGGAAAAGAAAATTCCTCATCGGAAATAACACCGATAATCATCCAGGTAATAACCGGTGAATTATCCGCGCTAACTGATACCGCTGCAATTTTAACATTAGGAATTGCTGTGTCTTCTACAGCCTGAACCTCAAGCTGTGAATCCGTGACACGATGAAATAAAGCGTCAAGAGTTTCATCGCCAATAAGATTTAACAGTTTTCTGCTCTCTGCCGACTCGCCGGTAATCTCAGAAATTACTTCTCCATCAGGGTTAAGGGCATACATATACATACCCGCAATTTTACTGTAACGGGCTGCAAGACGCTGCACAATAACCAAATCAAGCATGTTTTTCTCCACTGCCAGATAACCATCCTATAATAACTTTTATACCCGATATCTACCCTTTGAATATAATGCAATCCAAACCGTATCAGGTACTTCCCCCATAAGCACAAGAAATTCCCCTATTATTTCTTTCGCTTTGACTTTTAGTTTACCATAACAACCCTATTATGCGCAATAGAAATGCGCCCGTCTTAAGCATCCCATAACAAAAAAACACCCCGAATCCTTGGATTCGAGGTGTCAAAAAAATCATTTTAGTTAACTCCTGAAGAATAGTTGGGAGCTTCCTTGGTGATATGAATATCATGAGGATGAGATTCCTTTAAGGAAGCGGCAGAGATCTTTACAAATCGTCCGTTTTCCTTAAGATCGTCGATGGTAGGACATCCGCAGTAACCCATACCGGAACGAAGGCCACCGATTAACTGGAAGATTGTATCCTCAACAGAACCCTTGTAAGCCACACGACCTTCAACACCTTCAGGAACAAGCTTCTTGGCATTGGACTGGAAGTATCTGTCCTTGCTTCCGTTTTCCATAGCGGAAATGGAACTCATACCAGGATATACCTTGTATTTTCTACCCTGGAAAATTTCGAATTCACCGGGAGCTTCATCACAGCCTGCAAACATTGAGCCCATCATACATACGCTACCACCGGCTGCAATAGCCTTTGTGATACCACCTGAATACTTGATACCGCCGTCTGCGATAACAGGTACTCCATATTCTTTTGCCACTGCGTAACAATCCATAATAGCTGAAATCTGAGGAACACCGATACCTGCGACAACACGGGTTGTACAGATGGAACCGGGACCGATACCAACCTTAACAGCGTCAGCACCTGCTTCAATAAGTGCGCGGGTAGCTTCACCTGTTGCAATGTTACCGGCAATAACGGGAAGATCGGGATAAGCTTCCTTAATCATCTTCAAGCAGCGGATAACGTTAGCGGAATGTCCATGAGCAGAGTCAAGTACAACAACATCCACCTTGGCATCAACAAGAGCCTTAACACGGTCAAGACAGTTAGCGGTAATACCGATACCTGCACCGCAAAGGAGTCTTCCGTATGCGTCCTTGGCAGCCAAAGGATACTTAATTGTCTTTTCAATATCTTTAATGGTAATTAATCCCTTTAAGTTGAAATCATCATCAACAATGGGAAGCTTTTCCTTGCGGGCCTTGGCAAGAATCTGCTTAGCCTCTTCAAGGGTAATGCCTTCTTTTGCGGTAACAAGACCTTCGCTTGTCATGCACTCTTTTATTTTCTTGGAGAAATCAGTTTCAAATTTAAGATCACGGTTTGTGATGATACCTACCAGTTTTTTACCTTCGGTAACGGGCACACCTGAAATTCTGAACTTAGCCATTAAATCATCAGCATCTGCCAATGTATGTTCAGGTGACAAAGAAAAAGGATCGGTGATAACGCCGTTTTCTGAACGTTTAACCTTATCGACCTCTTCAGCCTGCTGTTCAATAGACATATTTTTGTGGATAATACCGATACCACCCTGTCTTGCCATGGCAATTGCCATACGATGTTCTGTAACGGTGTCCATTCCTGCGCTCATCATAGGTATGTTAAGCTTAATGGTCTTTGTAAGATGTGTGGTGACATCTACCTGATTACCTACAACCTCTGAATAGCTGGGAATCAGGAGGACATCGTCAAATGTAATACCTTCGCTGACTATCTGACTCATCTCATTTCTCCTTCTTTTACATATTATTTTAGCGGACCCTGCACATAAAATATGTCCGATCCGCTAATAAGTTTTACGCTAGTATAACGATGTAAATTGAATATGTCAACAAATAAAAAGATAATTTTCTTATTGTCAGTCTACAATTATTTAGGCATTGTTACTAATCAATAAAAATCTTTCTGGGCCCTGCATTTCGAGCCATCTTCATAAACTCGGCGTTGGGCTCAAAAATAACCTTCTGCTCTCCGTTGTAATAAAATACATAGCGGGCCTCGGGCTGTCTTGCGATACCGCTTGAATAGTCTATCTCTTTAAAGGTTCTGTTTTTATACTCATCCAGGTGCCAGCTGCCCATAGGGGCCATTATCTCTACCTTGTCCATAGAATAAACAGCTGCGCGCTTTCTTTTTGTTTTGCTGAAAACCTTGTCTACGGTAATCTCTTTGTCAAGATAAAGATACTCGTATTCAACATCGGAATAGAGGGACAGGAAATATGCACCTACACCAAAACCGATTGCCGGAAACAGGAGAAGTGTAAAACCGGCAAAACCGAGCAGTGCAAAGAAAGCGGTTATAATAATAAGAAAAACCTTAAAAAACTTTTTAACATATGAAGGCTTTCTGGCCACCATACATTCTACGTATGAATCACTCATTTAATAAAGCTCCGTGTTTCTAAAAATTCATTTTCTCTTTTCATATTAACAGAAAACAAGGCAAAAGAAACAGTATTTTTCCTATTTTACAGAAAGTTAATAAACCGATTATTGAACTTTACTTTCTTTTGCACGATAATAAGCAATATAAAATCAAAGAAAAGAACGAGAAAAGCCATGGGAATTATCGATCCTACACAAAAAGAAATAATTGAAGAGCAAAAAGCATTCCTTAAAGGAAAGAGCTTCAAATACAAGTTTGAGTATTTTATGGACTACTACTTTAAATTCACTCTGGCAATAATTGCCATCATAGTAGTAGTCATTCTGCTGATAAGGACCTACGTCAACAGAAAGCCGGCCGGCCTTTACGCTGTGTTTATCAACGGTGTTAATTCACCGCTCGAACAGGAATTTGCCGATTATTCCGGTATGGACACCTCCAAGGAAAGGGTTGCCTACGATACCACCATGTTTATTGATTTAAACAACCAGAGCCAAAGCGTACTGGTAAGCTCGCAAAAGCTCTTTGCACTGGTATCCGCCGGTGACGCCGATGTAATACTCGGCGATCAGATTGTTATGGAAGCCTACTCAACTTCTTCTTTCTATTCCGATTTAAGAGATTTGTATACCGAAGAAGAGCTTAACGCCCTGGGCGACAAGGTTGTATGGGGGTATTTATTTGATGCCAACGGCGATGCAACCGGTGAAATGGCTCCCCTGTTTATAGATGTTACCGACTCAATCGTTTTAAACGCAAATGACTGCTTCTATCCCATAACCATTTACCTTTCTTTCAGTGCCAACAGTAAGCACGTAGAGCGTAGCAAGCAGTTTGTTGATTACCTGTTTGAATATGAATATCCCGGACTGGAAACCGAAGATGGAGGTTTATAATGAAAGTAGTTATCATAACCGTTGACGACGCAAAAAAGACCGAACTGGCAGGGGCTGAAAAGCTTGCCAAAACCGATTTACTTGTTTTAGTGTCCACAAAAACAAAATCAGATATGCCTAAGGCTGTTTCCGATATTATCGATGAACTGGCTTGTCAGACAGAATACTGCAAAATTGACGCAGCCTCCGAAACCGATGCCGCCTATGCTTACTATGCAGGCTATCATGAAGCAAAGGGACACGACACCTTCATTGTAGCCACCGACAAGGCAAAGGTTACAAAGCTTACCGCCAAGGCAGCAAAGGTATACACCTCATTTAAATCAATCGTTTCCGGAGACTCCGCTTCCGGCAAAAAAACAGCTTCTTCCGCAAAGAAAACTTCTTCATCCAAGAAGACCTCTTCAGGAAAGAAAACCTCTTCAAAGAAGACCTCCAAAAAGGACGAAAACAAAACATTGGGAGACACACTCTCACAGCTTGTAAACAGTAAAGAGACCAAAAAGCTTATTAATGTAGCTAAAAAAGCCCTTAAGGATGCCAATAAATAACATGCGATATTTTTGAAACATTCATTATTTACCCGAGGAATTAATTAATGTCTTTTCTATCATTGCCCGAAGCCTTTACAAATCGAATGAAAGAGCAGTTAAAGGATGAATACGATGCCTTTATTTCTTCATACGATCAGCCTCGTCTCTACGGGCTTCGATGCAACCTTCTTAAAGCTGATTTGGATTCTTTTCCCACCTCCATGCCCTTCACGCTTAAACCGGTTAACTGGGCAAAAGAAGGATTTTATTATCCCGAAAATCAACGTCCCGGCCGTCATGCCTTCCATGAGGCCGGTGTTTATTATATCCAGGAACCAAGCGCCATGTCGGCAGTAGCATTGCTTGACCCGATTCCCGGCGACAGGGTTGCCGATCTTTGCGCCGCTCCCGGTGGCAAAAGTACGCAGATAGCAGCCCGTTTAGGCGGACAGGGATTACTGGTTACCAACGAAATAATCCCTTCAAGAGCCGCAGTTTTATCATCAAACATTGAACGAATGGGAGTCAGAAACGCACTGGTTACCAACGAATCAACCGATAAACTGACTTCCTACTTTCCGGCTTTTTTTGACAAAATCCTGGTGGATGCACCCTGCTCCGGCGAGGGAATGTTCAGAAAAGATGATACCGCAATAAAAGAATGGTCACCGGAAAATGTAGATATCTGTGCTGAAAGGCAAAAAGAAATACTGGATAATGCAGCCACAATGTCAAAGCCCGGCGGAATTATCGTATATTCTACCTGTACTTTCTCCAAGGCTGAAAATGAAGACAATGTGGATGCTTTCTTATCCCGGCACCCCGAATTTACTTTAGTGAGCCAGGAGCGCCTGATGCCCCACAAAGTAGACGGTGAGGGACATTTTGTAGCCAAATTCAAAAAAGCAGGAGGAACGGTCATTTCTCAGTCCGCCGCCAGTGGACCTGTCGTTGCTCAGACAGCAGTCGGTTCCATTGCTGAGGCCGTAACCAAGGCCGGCAGTGAAGCAGTACATTCCGGCAAAAAATCAAAAAAAGACTCCGGCAATCAAGGCAATTTCAAAGCCACCGACATTTCCGTAATACGAAGCTTCCTAATCGAAGAATGCAAAATAACCGTTGAAGCAGCGGATAATATACTTAGCAAAGCATCGGTAACTGCCTTCGGCGAGAACATATATCTGACACCGGAGGGTGTAAATAATATAAAAGGTCTGACAGTGGTTCGTCCCGGCTTACATGTTTGCAAAGACCTTAAAAACCGCTTTGAACCGGCCCACTCGCTGGCTATGAGTTTAAGGCCTCACGAGGTAACCGCAAAGGTTAATTTAAGCATAGAAGAAGCCAACAAATATATAGAGGGGCAGACTGTATCGGCAGACCCGTCTATAAAGGGTTGGGTGTGCATATTCACAGAAGGATTTTCAATCGGTTGGGGCAAGGCCTCCAACGGAGTTGTTAAAAACCATTATCCCAAAGGACTCAGAATGAGTCTTTCCTAGACCGGAAAGCCGGTTTACGGCACATATCGATCCAACATGTGTCGTAATTAATTAAATCTAAATATAATTTTTATATAAAAATACCCCGAAAATCATTTGATATTCGGGGTATCATATTACTTCTCCATATCCAGTTATCCCATATAAACATACGGACTATCGGGAGTCCTTTGACCGTAGATTGAATTAAGAAGCCTTAGGACAAAGGCTTTGCTCCTGACCTTCCCACGATCATGGCTAAGCAGAAAAGACTTAGCCGGCATAGCTTCTATAATCTGAATCTGTTCCTTAAGCAACTGTACATTGTATGCTTTGCTGTCATCCTTAAACTTGGCATACAGCGAATCACCCAGGAAGGCAATCTCCTCATTTACCATAAGCACCAGAGAACCCTTCGAATGAGTCGACGGAAACAGTAAAACATCCAGCTTCACTCCATCATCAATTGAAAAGTTTTCACGAACAATAACTGTTTTGTCAAAATCCACAGCAGTCAAACTGTCATAATCTCCTATTCCCGGTTCCGTATGACCATCTGCCAGCACGTTGTTGGGAACATATTCTTTAGGATTGTTAAGGCGCTTTTCTTTTTCACTTTTTGCATTACCGATTATGTCATAGGTCTTTTTTCCTACATAAAGTGTGTCATATTCCAGCGTATCAAGCATGGAAGTGTGATCTATATGAAAATGTGAAATAACAACTGTTTTTTGACCATTTAGGTCATTAATATATTTAGCGGTCTCTTTATTATTTCCAACATCATATATACAATATCCTGTATTGGTTTTAATCAGCACCACATCCGATGATAAGGGCTCTTCCCTTGGCGGAAACAGTGAAATATATTCATTTACAGCTATAGGTTCGTTCATTTTTATCTCCATACTTCAATAACCACTCACATCAAATTACATCAATAACGACTTAGGCACCACAAGCCCAAACAGGAGACCTCCTATTGCACCGGCCAAATACAAAATTCCGATAACCTTTAATGTTGCTTTTTTACTGTGACCTGCCTTCAGCAAAATAATCCATCCGATTCCTGCCGACGAAAGAAGCCCTGCCATCATTCCGCCTACGCTCAGCACACCGCCCAGCATTAACTTGGTGAGAATTACTGATGAGGCACAGTTTGGAATCAGACCCACAAATGAAGCTATAAACGGAACCAGTAATTTTCCGGCAATACCGTTTGAACTGATATTGGCAATTGTCTCTTCGGGCTCCGGAATAAATTCAAATAAAGCACCCAGCAAAAGATTTACCGCAAAAATGAAAAGGAGAATTTGTAAAGTGTGCTTTATTGATGATTTCCAAACACTTTCTTCGCAATTACAGTTCTCCTGCTCACATATATCACTGAAAATCGGTTCATCAGGTCTTGATGACGCATGAATCTTGGTAACCTGCCTATGGAAAACAAAATCAATTAAATATCCGACAAAGCAACCATATGCAACTTTTATTGCAAGAATTATGGCAATAAATTTAAATGACACCTGTTCCGAAATCAAAATCGGCAGCATTTCATCAGAAGTTGAAAGATAAATTGCAATTAGCGTACCAAGAGTGATAATTTTGCCTGCATAAAACCCTGAAGCCGCAGCGGAAAACCCGCACTGCGGTACCGCTCCCAAAAGCGACCCCAGAAGCGGGCCAAAATTCCCGGCATTCTTAACAGAACGTTGAATCTTATCGGAAGTTCTGTGCTCAAGGTACTCCATAAGAAGATATGTAATTAATAGAAAAGGAAGTAACCGAAGGGTATCCAACGTTGCATCCAACAGTACATCCAATGCCTTATCCCACATATATTATTCTCCCAAAACCGCCGCAGCACTTAGGCCCAAACACCTCAAATACCGCGTTTTCAATACATCAGCTTAAAAATTATATCAATATATCACCTAAATAGGAAGATAGTATCCGTTTTTTTGTCGCTTTGCACATTGTTACAGTCCGATTAGTGACTATAATTCATTATTGTGAGTTTAAAAGCATATTGTGATCTTAATGCTTATCGTAGGTTTAAAGTTTATTGCAAGTTTGAAGCTTTTCACGAGTATAAAGTTTATCGCAAATTTGAAGCTTATCACAATTTTAAATTTTATCGTAAGCATAAAACTTATTGTAGCTTTAATGCTCGTTGTGAATTTGAAGTTCATCTGTTAGGGAGATTTATTAATGAGTACAGTTGCCGAAATAACATGCTTAGACTGTGCAGCACTTATTGCAGTCGTTTTGTTTAAGCCCAGCATAAGAATAAAAGGTCGTGACATCAGCATATACTGGTCAGTTGTTTTACTTGGAGCAATTGCTTTGGTCGTTGCAGGTTGCTTATCACTTCCGGAAATTTTCAACGGCCTTACCGACAACAGTTCCATTAATCCCATAAAAATTCTTGTTCTTTTTATTTCCATGACCACCCTGTCAATATTCCTTGATGAGGTTGGCATGTTTAAATATCTGGCCAACGTGGCATTAAAGAAGGCCAACGCCAGCCAGAAAATGTTATTTACCTACCTTTATATCATGGTATCGCTGTTAACCGTTTTCACATCCAACGATATCATTATTCTGACTTTTACACCTTTCATTTGCTACTTTGCAAAGAATGCCAAAATAAATCCAATCCCCTATCTCTTCGGGGAATTTGTGGCGGCCAATACCTGGAGTATGATGCTGGTTATCGGAAATCCCACAAACGTTTATCTGGCAACCGCCAGTCATATAACCTTCGGCCAATATACCGCTGTGATGTGGCTTCCCACAATCTTTGCAGGTATTACAGCATTTATTGTTCTTTTTATTGTATTTGGAAAAGATTTATCCAAAAAGATGGAAATTGATCCCCAGCCCGTTAATGTAAAAAGTCGCGGGCTCCTGTATATAGGCCTTGCACATCTTAGCCTTTGCACCGTTTTACTGGTTGCATCATCATATTTAAAATTTGAAATGTGGTCAATCACCCTTCTTTTTGCAACAAGCCTTTTTATTTGCGTAATCGCCTACAAGTCGGTTAGACACATTCACAGTCATGTGCTTACACCCACCTTAAAGCGCGCTCCCTGGGAGCTGATCCCCTTTGTTCTTTCAATGTTTGTACTGGTACTTGCCCTTGATAAATACGATATTACAGGTATTTTCGCTGATTTACTCGGGCAAAAGAACGTAATATTTAAGTATGGCTTTTCTTCTTTCTTCAGCGCCAACTTAATCAATAATATTCCCATGTCCGTTCTTTTTACATCGATTACTTCAAGGCTTGGAGATGTATCCCGCATCCCTGCTGTCTATGCAAGCATTATAGGATCAAACATCGGTGCTTTCCTTTCTCCTTTAGGTGCCCTTGCCGGTATCATGTGGTCAGGAATCCTTAAGAAGCACGGTGTTTCTTTTTCATTCCTTACATACATTAAGTACGGATTTATCATTTCAATCCCTACCATTACTGCCGCACTCATCGGTTTGTCGCTGGTGCTTTAAGACCGACTGCCGGTGAATTGCGTAAATATATTTCTAAACATATCATCATGTATAAATCAATAAATGTTCAAAAAAGTTGCGACCCACATCGCAACTTTTATTTTTTTGGTCATTTGCCTAGTTTTCAGAGGTAAAAGGATCGGTTAATCAGTGTAAATTCCGGCATTTTTACCGCAAGAGCATACAAGATAGACTGATTTGTTCAAATTATAGGCCCGCATTTTTCTCATCCGTTTTGTTGTGGCGTATAAATCATTGAAGCGGCAACTATTATATGTTAAATGTGCCCGAAAATTGTAGGTACAATTAACAATAACACTTAAATCAGGCATATAAACTGTGTTAATATTCATCTTTTATATGTAGATCAATTTTTTCTCACTCGAATTTAGGCATATAAATCAGCAAATATAAAAACATTATATGCTTTATCGACAAATATGCTTGAATCAGA
>JAZUJC010000216.1:0-5527 GCA_045642625.1 Lachnospiraceae bacterium | reverse complement strand
CGACGATTTGATTGATTTATACGGTGTTGATGCAGTTCGTTACTACGTACTTCACGAGATGCCTTACGAGAACGACGGAACTATTACATGGGAGCTTTTCACAGAACGCTTTAATTCAGACCTTGCAAATATTCTCGGTAACCTTGTAAACAGAACCATATCCATGAGTAATAAATATTTTGGTGGTGTGGTTACCAAAACAGGAGTTACAGATACAATGGATGATGACCTTAAGGCAGTTGTAACTGCTGCAAGGGACAAGGCGGCAGAAAAGATGGAGGCAATGAAGGTTGCGGATGCTATTGATGAAGTATTTGCTATTTTCAAGCGTTCAAACAAGTATGTTGATGAGACCGAACCCTGGGTTCTTGCCAAGGATGATGCCAAGAAGGACAGGCTTGCCGAGGTAATGTACAACTTAACCGAATCCATTGTAATCGGTGCAAATCTTCTTTTGCCTTATATGCCTGAAACAGCAAAGGCAATTCTTGCTCAGCTTAATGCGGGTGAGAGGGCCTATGACGATCTTTGCAAATTTGGTCTTTATGAATCCGGCAGCAAAGTGACTGAAACTCCTCAGATTCTTTTTGCAAGACAGGATCTTAAGGTAATTCTTGAGAAGGTTGAGGCAATTCAGGCCGCTCAGAGAGCTGAGTATGAAAAAGAAAACGGTATCGTTGCCGAAGAGTCTGCCGAAGAGGTGATTGATATTGAGGCAAAGCCTGAAATATCATACGATGATTTTGCGAAGCTTCAGTTCCAGGTTGGTCAGATTATAAAGTGTGAAGAGGTTCCTAAGTCAAAGAAGCTTCTTTGCTCTCAGGTCAAGATTGGAAGCCAGGTTAAGCAGATTGTTTCCGGAATTAAGCAGCACTACAGTGCCGAGGAAATGGTTGGCAAAAAGGTCATGGTACTTGTAAACCTTAAGCCTGCGACTCTGGCAGGAGTTGTTTCTGAAGGAATGCTTTTGTGTGCTGAGGATGCCGAGGGAAATCTTGCCCTTATGACTCCTGAAAAAGAAATGCCTGCAGGGGCTGAAATTTGCTAATAAAGCCTATATTTATGGGACACCAAGCGAATTATTTCGTTTGGTGTCTATTTTTTTGAAAGGAAAGTCCTATTAAGCAGAAAGCACTCTTTGTTCCTCAAAAAGCGGATATATTGCAACAAAATTCATTTTTCGCTATAATATAACCATCTATATGCTAGTGGTGAAAAAGTGCCTTTAAAAGAGGGGAAATCTATGAAAAGAGAAGACTTTTTCTTTGATTCAAGAGATGGAAAATCAAAAATTCATGCTGTGAGATGGACTCCCGATGAAGATGTTAAGCCTGTTGCAGTGGTTCAGATTATCCACGGAATGGCTGAACATGTCGATCGTTACGAAGACTTCGCGGCTTTTCTTGTAAATAAGGGAATTGTAGTCACCGCAGATGATCATCTTGGACATGGTAAGAGCATTTCTGATGACAAAAAAGGATTCTTTTGCAAGCAGGATCCCGCTACGGTAGTAGTAAGGGATGTACACAGGCTCAAGAAAATGACTCAGGAAAAATATACAGGTGTGCCTTATATAATTCTTGGTCACTCTATGGGTTCGTTTATTTTAAGAAATTACCTGTTCAGATACGGAAAGGGTATTGACGGTGCCATAGTAATGGGAACCGGAATGCCTGCCAAGCCGCTTGCTTTTGCACTTAAGCTTATGGCTTCGGTGGGATGTCTGTTCGGAAAATCAGCAAAACCCTCAACGTTTATTAATAAAATAGCCTTTGGTGCTTACCAAAAGAAAATTGCCAATCCCAGGACAGAATGTGACTGGCTCACAAAAGAAACTGAGATTGTAGATAAATATATAGAAGATCCTTTGTGTGGATTTATATTCCCCTGCAATGGTTTTAAGACCATGGCGGATCTTTTGATGAGGCTTCATAAGAAGTCCAATATTGCCAAAATGCCTGTAACGCTTCCTGTTATTTTTGTAAGCGGAGCCGACGATCCCGTTGGCAATTACGGTGACGATGTTAAAAAAGTATATAAATCCTTCATTGATGAAGGAATGCAAAAAGTTGAGATTAAGCTGTATGAAAGCGACCGTCATGAGATTTTGAATGAAACCGATCACGAGACGGTATACAGCGATCTTTATGACTGGATTGAGAGGGTAATCTAGACAGACCCACTAGAATAATGTGAGGTTTTAGGTATGCCTGAAGAAATTGTTATAAGACGGGCTTCGGTCGAGGATTGGGAGCCTGCTATGGAAATGGTGTGGAAAACTTTTTTGAAATTTGAGGCACCGGATTATGGTGAGGAGGGAATGAAGAACTTCTTAGACTTTATTTCCGGAGAGCAGCTGTTTCAGATGTTTTCGGTAGGTGAGTATCCTGTTTGGATTGCGGTTTGTGAGTCCGACGGCAGAGAAGAGATTGTTGGTGTGGCTTCGCTTAGGGCAGGCAATCACATTTCCCTGTTGTTTGTAGAAGAACGACATCAGAAACAGGGAATAGGAAAAAAACTTGTAAAGGCCATGCAGGAGCACATTATTAGCCTGGGGCGAGTGAAAATGACCGTAAATTCCTCTCCGTACGGAGAAGGGTTTTATCATAAACTTGGTTTTTTGGATACAGAAAAAAGAAAGCAGACTGACGGAATTATTTATACTCCAATGATCTTGCTATACGAGCTGTAGGGGTACGGATTCGGTCAAATGTGTTGCGAGGATTAAATGGATATAATTCACAGCAAAGACATCTACTATATTGTAAGAGATATATTAAAGCTTATGGACCCCAGGGTAATGAAGCACGGCCAGAGAACGGCCTATATTCTTTACAAGATGTTGATGTGCCTTGATAAATACGAAATGTATGAGATTGAGGAATTTGCTTTTATCGCAACCCTGCATGATATCGGTACCTACAAAACCGATTATATGTCAGACCATTTAAGATATGAATCAAGGGACTCCATGCCCCATTCAATATATGGTTATCTGTTTTTGCAGTATCTTACACCATTTGCGGACAGAGCCAAGATAATTTTATATCATCATACCGATTATAATCAGGTTCCCAAAACCGATTATGAATTTACGGATATAATACATTATTTGAGTGTAGCCGAAAAAATGGATATTTATTCAAATATTTTGGGCTCCAAATTTGATTACATGATGTTCCAAAAATCCAGTGGAACAAAATATGCGCCACATGCGTTGGAGCTTCTTTATACTGCTGAAAAGCGTTTTGGAATTTTTGATAAACTGTTTTCCGGTGAATATGAAAAAGAACTGGATGAACTTTTTGAGTATTCAATATTTACCAACGAGGAAAAAGAAAAAAGTCTTTTCGGATTAATGCACTGTGTAGGTTTCAGAAGCGAATATACAATGACCGATACGGTGACCTGTGTTCATATTTGCGAGCAAATCGGGGAAAAGCTTCTTTTGTCAAAGGGTGATATTGAATTGCTGAGATATGCTGCATTGTTTCATGATGCGGGCATGTGTGCTATTCCCAAGGATGTTATTGAAGCACCGAGGCAGCTTACAGCTCAGGAAATGACAGGCCTCAGAAAGCATGTGGAAATAATTGAAGAAATATTAAAAGGCAAGATTGATCCGGAATGTCTTTCTATTATTTCGGCTCACCATGAGCGTGGAGACGGAAGCGGTTATCCTAAGCGTCTCAAAAACTTTAATATGAACAGGCTTCAGATGATTCTTCAGGTGGCCGATACGGTTACGGCGTTGACCGGACAGAGAAGCTACCGTGAGAGTATGAATAAAAATCAGGTAATTGCCATACTTAAAGAGGATGCCGACAAGGGACGATACAGCAAAGAGGTTGTTACCACCTTTGTCAATTTCTACGATGTTATTATGGAGGGTGTAGCCAGGGAAAATGCCAAGGCCCTCTCTCAATATCGTAAAATGGTTGAAAAGTATGAGATTACCTATCAACAGATAGAGAAACAAGCGAAAGGTAATTGATTAAATGAATAAGTTTTTTGCATTGGACAGCCCTTTAATGCGAGGACTCAGCAGGATGGCCGATTTGTTTTGGCTGAACATTCTGGCCGTTATTTGCTGTATTCCCATTATTACGGCAGGAGCATCCATTACGGCACTGCATTATACCTGTTTAAAGCTGGTGAGGGGAAGGGAAAGCACTGTTACCAAGGATTTCTTCAAATCCTTTAAGGAAAACTTCCTCCAGTCAACGATTATATGGCTTATAGTTGTATTGACCGGTGCCTTTTTGGTAACGGATTTTTGGATTTTGTACCATGAGCCGGAAAAGAGAAACATGCTTCTTTCTGCCGCTCTCGGAATAGCAACGGTACTGTTTCTTTGTACTCTGGTATTTGTATTTCCGATTCAGTCACACTTTGTTAACACGGTTAAACAGACTGTAAAGAATGCATTTCTGATGAGTATGACGGTATTACCCAAAACTGTTCTTATGATTTTGTTATGGTTAGTACCGCCTGTAATTTTTGTATTTTCAGTTGTTAGGGAAGTTCCGTCATTGCAGCCAATTAGCCTGCTGTTTTGTTTTTCATTTCCCGCTTATATGTCGGCTCTTTTATACAACTCGACTTTCAAGAAATATGAGCCTGAGGAGAAGGAAATTAACGACGACTTTTCATGGAGTGTTAACAGTGATTTAACACCCGAAGAAATTGCAGCAATTAAAGCTGCAAATGAAGCCGGAACAGGCGAAAATGTAAATGAATTGCCGGAAGAAAATGCGGTGGAAGCTGTGGAAGCAAATATCGCTGAAGAGGGCAGTGTTTCAGAAGGTTCTGAGGATAATATACAAGACTAATCTACGGGGGTAGACAATTTCCATGGGAGATACAAAAGGGAAAAAGGACAGGCTGACCTGGATAATAATTGCTTTGGGGTTTACGGCGGTTATCTTTGTTTTGCTTAATTCGTTATATTCGAATTCACGTAAAGCAGTAACAAAGTATGTCCAGGACAAATTTACCGGAAATGCTTCACTGGTTGCGGCTGAGCTTAGAAATGAGCTTGCCAGCTTTGAAAAAAAGGGTGAAAACATTAAGGAATATGTGAATGCCAATGAATTGAAATATACTGATTCAGAGGCAATCAACTTTATCGGTTTAATCCAGAAGGACAGCAATTTTTACAGAATTCTGGTGTGCACCCAGGACGGTGAAAAAATAGCCGCACTGGATGACAGCGGTAAGGAACATGATGTTTCGGGTTATGCAGAGTTCTATGCAGGCAGCGATTTATCGGTTAACGGTTATTACTATTTTGATAATGATTTAATGGGTTCGGGTAACACGATTGTTTGCAGATATCCCATCGACGAGGTAACCAGTCTGTTATTTATGTTTGATGTGGATTCTTTTGCAAAAGCAATGAGCTCCCTGGATATTGCAGGGCGTTCCTTCGGTGTCATATTCAAAAAAGACGGTACCATCCTGAAAAAGCTTAACAACTTTGCTGATAACAACAGCCAGTTCATTTCTCAGAATTCCCTGATTGATA
>JAZUJC010000215.1:0-50603 GCA_045642625.1 Lachnospiraceae bacterium | reverse complement strand
AATCTTTCTGCTTTTAAAGAAGTCACAGGCATATACAGCCCATGCCACAACAACAAACGACACAACCAAAAAAGTAAACATAATGTTGGGCTGCATAAACCACTCAAAAAACTTACCAATATTCATAAAGATTCCTCCGCTGTAAATTATGATAAGTGAATTATAGCAGATGATTTTTACATAAAACACGCAATCTTCTTATTGCTTATTCCTATACATAAAAGGTGGTGTCGCTGCTGTAAGCTTAACATTTCCTTCTCGATTAGGATCTTTAAATATCTTCAGGAACGGAGCTACTTTCAAGTTCATTTTAATACTTGCTCGCACCATAGCTTCGCTTGTAATATAAACAAGGTCACAGTCCTTTATAACCTGTTCATATCGCTGATAAGCCTTCTTAATGCAATCCCTATCCTCAACCACAAGAACGAGCACTCGTCTCTTATCACTGTTTCCAACCATCTTCTTGAACATTTTCGGCAAGAAAATAATTCTATCATCAATGTGCTGTTCAAGTTCGGACTCAATCTGAATATTAGGATTGAGTCTGTAGAAGACAGGCTCAAATATCACGCATTCCTTATCTGATTCAATGCGGCCATACACCATTCTTCTGCCTTTTTTAGCCTCAACATGTTCAGCATAACAATAACCAACCTTAGCATCTGTTCTATACTCCATCTGCTGAAGGATATAATTTGTCGCAAGTCTACGCATTACCTCGGTAGGATTCTGACAAATAAGCATTTCCTCAATATACCCCTCAAAGTCAGTAGCCGCCTTATACATTCCGGCACCTCTCTCCGTAATGCAGTAAGCTCTGGCATGATCATTGGCAGGTAGTCCGTCATGATACCCCACGTATCTTCTCTCATCAATCGCACCCAAAAAGACAAGCTTTTTAATACACTTTTTAAGAAATTCGTGATCAGTAATAACATTCGCAAGAAGCTTTTTCTTTTTGAAAAGAATGGCAGCATCGAAAATTTCCTCTTCATCGAGGTATGTTGCCGTAGCCAAATATCTAAGCACCTGAGTGGCAGCATCCCTTATCTCAGACATACTGTAACGTCTTTCAAATTCTCCTCGCGCGGGAGCCGGTGAATTTGAAAAGATAAAACCGGGGTTGCATAAATACTTTGCCAGTCCACCACCGACCATGCTATCAAGATAAAGCTTTGTTAAATCCTGATCCATTTCCTAACTACCTCCAATTTATTTTGTAACACGAGGACGTACATGTTTCAAAGTCCTTGCCATCATCAATCTCGCCTTAGCATCAATTTTGTAAATGTTACATTCGTACTCTTCACCAATAATAACACGAAAATCCTTATCCTCGTTAGGGAACTGGCAATAAAGCTCAATCTCCAGACCATCAATAAATCCAAACCATTTATCATTTTTAATGTGAGCACATCTCACCCTAACCAGATCACCAACGCTATAAGTCAAATTATCCCAGGGATTTTCAACTAAAGGAATGCGTGTGCAAACATACATACCCTCACCAGTTGAAGCAACCTTTAACTGAGGATTCTTCTTATAACTTGCAAACGCAACAACTGAAACATCAATAATATCATCTTTCTTTATAATATTATTCATATCATCAATGTAACCATACGAATAATCCTCTGCGGTTATGTATCCGGGAATATCAAAACCTAAAAGATTAAGGATAACACGCTGTCTTTCAACAGAAACCACCTGAGCAGGAACGATAATCATTTCAACTCCAAGCGCCTCCATCTCCTTATAAGTAAGCTCATTTGAAAGTCTTCTCTTGAATGTGCTCAAAGTCTTGGGCTTCATTCTTTCTACAACTTCCTTTAAATCCTCTCTCAGAAGTCTAACAACCTCATCTTTAACGATATTTTCAGCAGCCTTTCTCTCGGGCTGTAATCCACTAACCATAAAACGAAGAATACCGGCAACACGATTTCTTTCACGTTCCTTAACATTCCTCCATGACACAATTACTTCTTTTTTCTCTACATCGACAGATACAACCTCTACTGAATACTGATACAAAAGATATGTAAGTCTCTTTCTTGAATCATATCTCGGTGTGTCTCCTCTGACAGCCTCACTATTAGGCAATACAATATGTACGCCATTCTCGTATGTGTCAAGATCGCCGTTTTCATTTGCACGCTGAAAATTCATAACAAAAGTTCTTTTCTTTTCCTTCAGCTCGATATACTTCTTGATATCACTGTCAACGGCACTTTCCTTAATACTGTCTACGGAAGGCTTTCCTGCAAGTGGAGAGGTTAATCCTCTAAAATTTGTGTAAGAATAATTTTTCATTGTTTTCCTCCTTCGCCCACAAGGGCTTACATTATGATAATCTTATGTATACATACGGCAGTACGTATACTATTAAGGTAGTTATCAGCGGTATCGTTATACAACCGACGATGATAGCATACCTCCTCCTTTTTTTATTTTTGGTAGACAGTATAGCCACCAAAAAACCTATAGTTAAAGACAAGATAAATAAAGCAGGGTATACACCGCTTATGACATCATACATATAAAAGACATAAACCCATACGGTTTTAACCGCACTTTTTCCAAATTCAGCTCCCGTATCTACAAGCTGCCCCAGTGTCTCCCCTGTATCATTCCATATCTTATCTTCCAACTCATCGTAATTCTTCTTGTCCTCAATGTCTTTTTCTGTTTTGATATCATCAACAACATCTGCTGCCCTAACAGAAAATCCACCCAAAGACAACAATCCAATCATTACAGCCAGAATGACAATAATTTTCTTCATTTTCTTCACCATTTTCGTATTTTTATATCAAAAAACCATATAATTTTTTATCCTCTATAAGTAGTATAAGGAAAAGTTGCACGTTTTTCGTACAAAAACAGAAAAATTTTTATTTTTTTATTATTCTTTTTGAAAAAGTGAATTAAGTGAATCCATTGCCATCATCCGTTCATGCGCTTCCTGAGCATCACTGGCATCATTATTTTCCATCGGAATATCCATATCTACCGATTCCCGTTCCTGAGTCGAAACCGGTTCAGGCTCCACCACTGCTTCAGAAACTTGCTGAACGGATACATTCTCCGTTGTTTTCACCTCGGCATTGCCATGTTTTCCACAGACAATTCTATTTCTGCACAGGACCACATCGGCATAACTGCATCGTTCCCTTACAATATACGCTGCAAGTGACATCATATCCTCGTTTCCATTCGCGAGTGCATCAATCTTATCCTGCAAGGCTCCAAGCAATTCAAGATTACCCTTTCCCGGCTGTACTATCACAACGGAATCTGCGTCCAGGGAACATACAACATCCTCACCAAACACCTTTTTAGCAAGAGTGATCCATCCCGAATACAGCTCACTAATACTCTCATATCCCCTTCTGATGATAGTATCAAAACCTTTCAGCTTAAGATATGCCACAAGCCCGACCGACGAATTATTTAACGCATAAGGTACGGCAGACCAGTCATATGAAGATTTAACATTGCTTACACGCTCATCTCTGAGTACTGCATGGATGCTCGGCAAAACACAAAGCCAAAGCAAATCAGCCACCGCAATAATATCGTCCTTGTTTTTTTCCGATACATTTTCCTTGAATTCAATTACATTCACAAAACATTTGTCAGCACTGGGGCCGTAGACCGAATAGTGGACAAGTCTCTTGTTTCCAAAAAACCCCTTACTTCCATTAAAACATGAAATATCAGGATTGGTCATTACCTCATTCACATAAATATCATCATTATTATTTTCAGGGTATGCCGCAGACGGAACCTTTCCAAGTACAAGCCAAGAGTATACTTTCATATCAGAAAAAGTTTTTTCAAGCAGAGCAGCAACCTTAAAAAGCATTCTTGATACATCAATACGCTCCCCTTTGCACTCGGATGAAATACTCTTTACTGCTGCCTTGTATAAACCATAATCCTTAACACCAAACATTTCCTACTCCTCCTCTACCTTTTCTACAAAGTATGCCGAAAGCAGAGAAATGTCATTTCCGCAGCAGTCATTAACAATTCCGGAAACATAGGCACAATCCGCATCGCACCAGTCAGCCTTACCATTCTTATCTATCGTAACACCAAGACCTCGATACATATAAGGACAGGTAATACAGTCAACCAGATCATCCTCACCACGATGGCGCAGACGCTCAACAGCGTGACAGTATATATCATAATATTTATTGCCCTCTTCATCATCAGCTTCAGGACCACTCTCATTCTCTCGGTACTGAATAAAATCACTAAGCTTATCCGCATTAACTCGATATAAAACCTTTTTCGGTTTGCCCTGCACAGTTCCAAGACTAATCTCTTCATCCATAAAACGCCATCCAGCGATCCATGAATCCACACATAACTGCCCAAAGTCCTCGGTTTTTCCATCCATCAGCTCAAAGAGCTTATCATCCGCTATCCATACAGCACTTTTGCCGTTGTATCTAAAGTCCTCACCAAGTCGGAATGCCTCGTTTATAAACTTCATATCATCAAAGCACTCTTTCATTTTCTTTGTTTCTTCGATAGATACCACACCGCCACTGTCCTTAATACGCTGCTGAGCACCCATATACCATGTTTCACGGAACCTCGCAACAAAATATCTGTCAGTTGCAGTTCTGTCCTCTGTACCATACAAAGCCTTACCTATAACAGACTTTATATCAACAGGAATCACAACCCCGTTAAGTCCCATTACGGTTCCAATCTCCTCGATACTTCTAAGACGCTCCTTCATAGAGCCTGTTTTAATCTCAAATCCCATAGTTCTACCTCCTTAAATTTATTAATGGAATTATAACTATATGTACCATGAAATTAAAAAACAGTACACGCAACAAACTTATTATTTATAACAAAATTGCCGACAAAAACGTCGGCAATAATCATTAAACTATTGATGTGGTATTTCAGCAGAGCCAACACCTTCCTCATCGGTTGGAAACGCACACACATAACCACATATAAGATCGGCAACACTTATCGAAGTTAGGACTTCCACATTCTCAGCAGGAACCCCGCAAAATTTAACAGTATACTCGTAGTTATTCTTGCTTACTACAAGATATTTTCCTTTATTTGTTCCAACATTCTTTTTGTACCGATTCCGGTTCCCTTCTGCAATTTTTACAATAAATATCAGATAAGATTTACCTATTTCAAGCTCTTTTACCATTTACATAATTCCCCTGTACTCAGTATAAGCATCCTTAAACTCCGCATTATCAAGAGCCTTCTCGACACGTTTCAATGCGCTTTGGTATAGCCTATTAAATTCCTTTTCTACTCCTAAAGTTAAAATCTCGCATATTTCCCTGCGTGATTTCTCCTCAAAGAAATATAATTTAAGAAGCTCCCTTTCTTTTCCATTCGGCAAACTTTCGATAGCCTCCCGTACCTTCTTACGCACTTCTTCCTTAAGCAAATTTCTCTCAATATCAAGTACATATCCACGAGATGTTTCTATGTTTTCCCGAACATCTTCATATGGCACAACATTAGACTTTCCAACAGTCTTAAATTTCTTCTCATTCGCAGAGCTGAAATCTCCGTCATAATCACCAAACAACATACTCACCAGAATATATCGTAAAGCAGAGAAGGTATATTTTGCAAAAGAGGAATTTATATCCTCGTTATAGGTCTTCAGGAGCTTAAACAGCTCCACTATGAGAGACTGTCTCAAATCCTCTTTGACATTATAAAACTCTGAATTATCAACGAAAAACTTATAAAAGCTGACAATTACATTATCTACAATTCTATATGCATGGGTACAAAACTCTAGTTCAGCCTGTTCCATCCGGCTCACTTTTAGGTTAATCTCGGCAAGATCCTTTAAAACATCACTTACCTTTTCCGCAGCAAGTAGTCCCCATGTCAATACATCGACCTTTCTCTTGGCTCTCCTGCCCTCGATAATAATGCGGACAAGCTCCTGAACTCTGTCCCCATCTATCGCATTCGTAAAACGCGCCATATACTCACACCCCAATCACTCTTGAACCATATTCATAAAGCCAAGGTGTAGCATACGCCATTCCCCCATCTACCTTGACAAGCCCCGCTTCTTCCATATAAGTAATAACTTCATCGACACACATCCATACGGGAGCACCTGACTCTCGGCAGGTAGAAAACTGTGCATTACCCCCATCTTTTTCTATCACACAATCATAATACTCCCGAATGGTCTTAACACCTGTTAATGACCAGTACGGGACTGTACCATAACGATTATCTACAACATAAAGATGTTCATCAGGATAGGCCGACATATATCTAATTATTCTGTCTATTTCGTTTTTCACAGTTTCAGACGGCAACTGACATCTGATAACGCTTGACATATTCACAAAGCCCACCCCCCATTACAATATTCTGTACTTTATTATAGGGATGGTTGGGATGATGATTTGGAAGTCTATATATAGTGTTAAAAGTACATGTTTTTGCGTTTTGTGTGCGTATATTGTGGGAAAGTAAGAAATAATAGTAAAAAATAATGAAAAATATTAAAATATTGAAAAAATAATAAATTGTGCTATAATAAAGTACACTTTAAAATTATTGTTTTAATTGTCGAACAAGTTTCTCTCTATAAACTACTTGGCTGTACGTAAGCTTAAGTTTCTCTGCTGCCTCTCTCCTCGTCACCACCCCTTCATTCACTAACTCTAACACTTTTGTTTCTTGTTCACCTACTGTAACCCTTTTGGGGGCACCAAATTTCACGCCTCGTTTCATGGCACACTCAATACCCTCTTTCTGCCTTTCTTTTATCATCCTCCTTTCTGTTTCCGCAACATAGCTTAGGAGTGACAAAACAATATCTGTAATTACGCTGCCCAAAAGATTATTCTCATCACTCTTTCTTGTATCCAGTAGCGGCATATCAAGAACCACAATATCCGCACCCTTCCCGGTAATAAACTTCCACCATTCGATAATTTCCCGGTAATTTCGTCCGAAGCGATCCAGCGATTCAACATAGACAACATCACCAAACTTTAATCGTTTCACTAATCGCAAAAAATTCTTCCTTTCGAAGTCCTTGCCACTTGCCTTGTCATGATATATTACATCCGGCTTAATCTTCTTAAGAGCTTCGATTTGTCGGTCAAGCCTCTGCTCCTTCGAGGAAACCCTTGCATAGCCATAAATCAACAAAAACACCTCCCATGCAATAATATAATTTAAGATTATCAAAATCAAAGCTGAAATAAGAATTTTTGTAAAAATGATGTGAATTTATAATTATAAAAATGACCGCCTTACGAGCTGCGAACTCTAGGCGGTCATTAAATGCTTTTTCCCGGGCAAACCGTCTATCGACAGTGTTGCCTATTATTATTGTTGTACGAACGCAATATCCGTCACTTCTCCACTTTCACCCTTAGTAACTCCACCTCTGAAAATACCCGTTTCATTGATATGAGCTGGCATAGTAGGGCCGGGATCGGAATACTGAGCTGTTGAGCTGTAAGTAATAGTACTTGACTCAAGAGTTGTAACAGTAATTGTATATGCTTCGCCTGTCTGAGCAAGCTTCTTGATAAGCTCAACAATCTTAGCACCGCTTACATCAAGACCATCATACATTGTGGCATTAATTTCTTGTAAATACTCACTTGTTAACCCTAACCGATGCATCTCTCTATAATCATAGAACCAACTCCACAGCGACAACAAAATTTCCAACACAATAATCGCCACAGCAAGAATGCTTAAATATTTTCCCTCAGTATCATCACCACGATTACTTTTTACCAGAATCGACCAAAAAATCACGCACGCCACAATACCATTAAAAGCACCGACACAAAACAAACTCTGGCTAATGTAAGATAAACTTGCGAAAATTGCAAACACAACACATCCCAGCTCCAATACACTGTAACAGCACAACACGGGAAACAGAATACGCTTCTGAGGCCGAATGCAAACAAACACCATTAATAGAATAATTGCGCCACCCAGCAAAAGACTTATGCTTCCCAAAACATGTTTCGATGCTAAGTCGCACATCACACTAAAAAAAGACTCATTGTAATTATCCCAAAGGCCAAAACCAAAAAAAGATTCAAAAAACATTTGACTTTGGTAACATCCACCTTGGAGCGGAGCGCTCGCTATTTGGCACAAAGGCAGACAGAAACTGCTGATCATAAAAACAGTTCCAATAATCAGCAACATCCTTAAAAAACGCCCTCGTACATTTCCCCTCATGCAGTTCTTCATTTTCTCCACCATAAACGCCTCCATACAAACATAGCCCTCATTTACGAGGGCTATGCACATTTTACCTATATTATATTTCAGATTAGTTCAATCTGTTTGTCTCTTTATCCTCAGACTTATTAGCAGGAGGATTCTTACCAGTGCTGCCAGGCAGTGCAACGATGATTACATCACCATCAACAAAGTCAAACTTCTTGCCTGTGCTATCAGTTCTGATATTCTGATAACCTTCCATCTTCCACATGTCACACATTCCGTCAATTACATTCTGTTCAGTGTTTGTATACATAAGTACAAGATTTCCGTCCTTATCATAAGCACCAATATCAAAGTGAACAACAAGATATCCGTCCTTCTTCCAGAAGTCCTCCTTATATGTACATCCACCATTCTTCTTGATATAAGTCTCAAGGTCATAATCCTTTGGACATAAATGATAGATGTCAGGGAGACCATACTTGAAATACCATGTCTGCTTCAACTGCTTCAACTGAGTCTCATTAAATGTAGACTGCTTTGCGGCAAAGAGCTTTGCATATGTATCATTGGTATAAGTCTTTGTATTCTTTGAAAGAACAATACTACCATAAGTATAAATAGGTGTATTTGATATTGTTGAATCATCATCAGGATTCTTCTGCTTTCTAATCGCATCAACAAACTCGATTTCCTTTGCAGGAATACCCATTGTCTCGCTTGCAGCGTAATCAATAAATACATTCTTCTTATCAAGATCAGAGCCAGCCTTAATATAGTTATAAGTCTTTCCATCAACCTTATCGGCATACCACATATCGACAGGCTCATGCTTTGTTCCGTCCTTGCTTACCCAATAGAATGAAGGAACAACTACGAGGTTTGATGCCTCATTAGCAGTTTTTCTTCCTACTGTTTCAAGCTTAAAGTTCCAGGTATAACCACTCTTAAGCATACCGCTACCCTTTAATGCAGGGCTTGAGCCAGCCAACAGAGGATAAATGTACTTTGAATCCTTAAATACAGTTTTCTTATTTGCTACCGCCCACATATCAAGACCGATTTCGTTCTTAAGTCCTGCCATGTAGTAGTAACGCCAATCCTTATCAAAACCAGCACCGAATGTACCATCGGCATACTTGCCAGGATAAGCATTCTTTATCTTACCATTAAGAGTAAATACATCCTTCCAGTCTGGAGCTACCGAATTGTTAGATGTAAGTGTAAGACCATACATCTTTCCTGATACCTCCAACTCAAATGTCTGAGATGCTGCATAATTGGAATCTGAAAGGTTAGCCTTATTTTCCATTGCATCGTAGTCACCCTTTGCGTTACAAGCAAGAACACGAACCTCACAAGTATATGTACCCTCGGCTACCCATTCAGGCACATAATATCTTGCATAAATAGAGTACCACTTATCAGCTTCAAGAACTACATCGTTAGCCTCATTCTTATCATTTCCAACATCAGCAACCACATCTATAGGGAATTTAACCTGTACTCCCTTTGGATATGAAGTATTATTTACTGTACCTCCATGACCTAAAATATACTTGTCATAATTTCTATTGCCATAACCCTTAGCTGAGATATGCTGACCATTCAGCTTAACCTCAATAGAGAAATCAGAAGTAATATTCTCATTGCCAGTTGAACCATAACTTTCAGAACGTCCAACAACTACATGATATTTCTTCTTATCGGCATTTACATCCTGCACATACTGTAAATTATCCTCTTTAACTTTGGTCTCGTTATATACGGGAGTATGCACCTTAACCTTGTTAATATCGGGAATTTCTATCTTCTGCTCCTTGTTTGGACTATTAAATACTACCTTGGGCTGATAGAAAGCAAATCCCTTTGAATCATCATAGTCAATATTCTTTCTCTCATCAGGAATCTGAACCTCTGGTGACTCTAAATCAAGCCTGGGAGGATTCTTCTCGACAGGCGCAAGGTCGGGATCGGGAGCTGCTTCATCAACAGCCTTATTATCCAATACTGTCTCGCCATCGAAAATAAGTGAATCATTCTTACACTTAATCTTCTTAATCTTCTGCGCTTCCTGTGCTACATAAGTACCACACTCAGGACCAGAAGAATAAGAACCATTATAATAATACTTTGTGGGCACCGTAATATTTTTTACAGCTGGTGTCTGTGGCTCTGTGATATGTGCCTTAATATCATCACTATGAGTATATGTTAACTCAGGGAAAACAATATCCTTTGCAGTAACAATATATTTCAATGTTTCGTCAATAGAGCCATTGTCAATCTTGATATTATTAAGTGTATAATATCCGATTTCATCAATAACCCAGTACTTATATGTTCTTGTTACTGTCGATGTAGCAGTGGTTGAACTTGTACTATAGTCGGTTCTTAAAAATATCTGCTTTGTCGGATCATTAGGATCAGGTCCGTACACATCCCACGCAGAAACAATTTGCTGAGTACCATTTATTGTATACTGCTTTGAGCCGGTCTCAGCGTGCATCTTAACCTTAATTGTATAAGCATCAGCCTTAATCTCGGCATACTCATACTCGGTTGAAGGAATAGCAACCTCAACATCAAAAAGCTTAGACTTAATCTTTGCCTTTACATCGGGAACCTTCTCAATGCTTACGTCTGCACCCTCTGGCTCTTCAGGCACTTCATCCTTCTTCATAGGAATATAAATAATGATAGAAGGTGTTCCAGAAGGAACCTTTGGTGTTGTTACACTAGGCTCATCCGGATCATTTACAGGTACTACAGGTCCAGGATAAGGCTCCTCTTTCCATGTCACAGTAGGAGGATTTGAAGGATCGGGAATGTAGGTTGTTTCCTCATCCACAGGAATTGCAGGCAGATAAGGAGTTTCATATTTCTTGCCAGGCTCGGCAGGCTTACCAGGTGTTTCCTGAATAGGTGTTCCATCCTCACTATCAATATAAATGATTGTTACGGGAATACCTGTCTTTACAGGAATATAAAGTGTAGCCTTCGTAGCCTTCTTAACCTTCTTGCTTGTTGTCCATGTACCAGTAGAAATTCCGGCAGAATATGTAACCGGCATACCCTTTGTATTACCTGTATCATTCAAAGCAGCCTTATAAGTATTTGAATTATACGCAAAGGATTCTTTCTCTCCAAGGACAGTGTACTTCTTGCCATCAGTACCAATAATGGTCATATCACCATTATATGAATACTTCTTGTCAACAACAGCCTTTCCGCCATCAAGAGTGAGGACTTCCTTATCCTTTGTTCCATCAGCCTTTAAGGTGATATAAACAACAGTTACGGGGTATCCGTCCTCTTCCACAGGGATATAGAGGACACCATCATCATGCGACTTGTAAACCTTTTCAGTAGTCCACTTCTTGTCACCATCGTATGTTACCTGAACGCCCTTCTTGTTCTTTGTATCAACAATGGCAGAGGTATAATCGTAATCGCCATAAGCGAGAACCTCATCCTCACCAGTTACAACGTACTTCTTACCATCGACAGTAATTTCCTTGTCTCCGGTATAGCTGTATGTCTTGTTGTACTTTGCAGTACCACCATTCTTTGTTAATAATTCTTTATCAATATCTCCGTCCTTAATGGTTACATACTTAACAATAACCTTTGGATCATCGGGACTATAAACAACATACATTACTGTATGCTTATCAAGAGTCTTAGCCTCATTAACCTGTGCTTCGTAATCTTCCACACCATTACTTGATACATAGGATGTAATCTGAGTATGCTTTGATGAACGAGCAGCATTAAATGAAAGCGTGGTAATATTATCGGGCTGAATAATAGCATAAGGTGATTCCACATCTGTTAAATCAGGTCTGTAAACCACACCATCAATAACATAAGTTTCAAGCTTCTGCTTAACAGTCTCGCCCTCACCTACCCACAAATCATAACTTGCAATAAAGTCGGTAGAATCCTTCTTATCACTTGCTACGCAGTGAATTTCAACTCTCTTTGCGGCAACGCAAGGAACATAAACATTGATCACATTACCATCATAAGGCTCGCCATTAGGCTTAGTGCCATAAGGGATAGGTCCAAACACAAGCGAATTATCATTAAAACGAACCTTTCCACCCATCGCAGAATTCGCAATGTTTGTAAACCAGTTGCTATTCTTACAGTAATCATATGATACATCCATCACTCCAGAGTAATTATATGTCACCATATAATATGCCCTTGATGGATATTTGCACACATCATCTTTTTCTGCACTTACAGGACTGTATCTCTTTTCGTCATATACAATTTCCCTCTTATTATCAAACTCAAGGAACATTGTACCACCGGTAAACTGAGCAATCCTCTCTTCTTTATCAATGGTGACACCTGTATCAGCATCAACATAGTATAATGATACAGTGTAATCGCCAGATACATTCATGCCGACATAAATAGTTAATTCAGTAGCAGTAGCAGGAACATTAACTGTGGCGCTCTCATTAGCCACAACAGTTCCCCTTATAAGTCCCTTTGAACCAACATCTTTATAAGCGACACCTGATATATCTTCTTTCTTGACAGTGTAGTACATATATGTACTTGCTACAACTCTCTTGAAAACCCTGTATCCGTCCACAATCGTATCCTTAACGCTTGCGGGTGTGTACGTATTCTTATCTCCGGAAATTTTTACAGAAGGGCCTTTCTCAATAATTTCACCCGAATTAACATTGTAGTAGATGATATTAACCTTCTTTTCATTACCGGTTGTAGTTTCCTGCTTTACAGGAATAAATATCTTAACACCAAGCTTATCACTGGCATCATTAGGCACAACCACAGAGAAATCGTTATACTCAAGGAAGCTTATAGAAGTATAACTACCCATCTGACTATAAGTGCAGTCAAGAGGCATTATAGTCTTGGAATACGCAGCAAGGGCCTTGTACGTTCCCGTATTGTCCACTGTGTAACCATCAGGCACATCAACTTCCTCAAGCGTAACAAAAGTACTTCCCTTCTTGGCGCTTAACTGAGTCTTTGAATCAGGAATAACCACTCCTGTATTTGAATTAATAAATTCTACAGTTACCTGAGCTGAACTACCAGGGATTTTTCTTACTGGTACCCACATACATACATATTTCGAACCAGAAGATATCCTCTTGGTTGTCTTACCATTAAGCTTAACCCCATCAACAGTAATTGTACCATTTAACTGAGTCTGTCCCTTCGCATTGGCAAGGTTATGAGCGACATTTGTGAGGTTTGTACCACAAACAGTCATAGGAGCATCGCCCCTGTATTCATACCCGGCAGGAATAGCCTTTACATCAGTAATACAGAATTCAGGGACAGCCTTACCTTCATAAACTGAAATGGGTGTCTTTGTTCCATTTGTATCAATACGCTTGTCGGTATCCGCATCATAGTAATGAATATATAAAGGCAAAGCACCGGCAATCTTCTTTAAAGGAATATACAGCTTACATGATACATATTTCATTGTGCTACTTGGCACTCTAAATGCATAAGTTGTTGCATTGTATGTAAGTTTTGTATTAGGGCTGTCAAGCAATGTTGCATAATCATTTGTCGCAGTCTTAATAAAGGCTGTTGCACTCTCTAACTTTGCACCCTTTGACTTATACTTACCGCTTTCATCAACCTCATATCCTGAAGGAATAACAGGTGTATAGGTCTGATTTCTTGTGACAGTATCATCAATAATAGGATCTCCGATAACTGTTCCATCCTCAGAATCAATATAAACAATCTCAACCTGCTGCTGCTCTCCGGTTACGGGAACCCAAAGAACAGTATAAGGCTTTTTAGACATAGTAAAGGTCAAATTCACATAAGGATTATTCTTCGTTACATATGTATTAGCATACTTATCAGCAACAGTTGTGTCTTTTGCAGTAGCAAGTTTCTTATAAAGATTCTCACTATCACCTCTTACGGCAAAGAAACCATTGATTGAGGTTGCCTTATCCCAGTCTACATTCCATTTATCACCATAATTATTTTTTAAAAGTGTAACAACTTCTACATCTCCAGGCATAGAGTTATAAGGAATCTGTCCAACACGAATTTTCTTATTTCCCAATTCAGTATCATTACTTACATCGTAATACTGAACGTAAAGGTCACTTTTTTTCTCAACCGGAATCCAAACCACATGATGACTCTTTGCAAAAAGATTATCTATATAGTATGAAGGAGCTTCATCATTAAGAGAACCTATTTTTTTCTTCGTTCCCTTTCCACTTATTGAGGCATACTTAACAAAATTAACACCACTGGTATTACTTCCCACATGGAAAGCAGGGTATTTATCTAAATTACCCGTAGAAAGAGCATACCCTTTGGGGATATCAGAAGACCAGTTTGTAACTGTTGTTTCTGAATTATATAACAAAGCACCTGAAGCAACTGCATTTGCAGACACACTTCCAACCTGCGTCAATGTATCAATATCATAAAAAGCAAGCTTTACCTTTGTATATTTTTTAACATCAGGGATTTTAACAATAACGGCCGCATTCCAGTGTTCCGTTATATATTTACTAGTTTTAGGTGTCGCAAGTCCCGTGGGTGTATCAGACTTTAATCCCTTTCCCCAATTTCCCTTATTAACTGCTCCCGACTTACCATCGGCTCCACATATTCTCTTTGTGGCATTATCCATTTCACTTGAACTGTAACAGATAAGTTCCTCAGCAGTTGAACCGCCACAATGAGATTTAAAGGTACTCGATACTCGCGTACCAATGGAGTCAGTTCCGTCCTTCTCAACTCCTGTTCCATCAGCATGAACAGTCCATGTACTTGTACGGAGCATATCCGTTCCAGCTTTATTTAATGACAATGGATAATCAATAAATTTAGTCTTAGGCGGCGTCCATGTGGAAGGATCGAAAGGATCAACTATTACTGGAGGTATAAGTTCGTCCACAATAATACCTGATGGCACCTGAACCGCATTACCCCACACGACATCACAGTGTACCCCTTCTTCTTTGTCGAAGTTCACTGCGTACACATAGTTGAAATACTCTTCCATATATGCCAGAAGATATTCCTCTATCAGATTTCCCGCTACTGAATCCGATCCATTAAAATCGAAATCCTTCTCCGAAAACCAGAACATTGACTGTTCGTAGTTTCCGTAGGCTACATTTGGTTTTTCCTCGCCATCCTGTATGGTGCCTTTTAACTTTCCACTTGCCACATAATCATCCCATGAATTATACGATGTTCCGTCTCCACAGGGGCCACCCGGAGAAAGCCAAAAATTTTCATAGTGACCACTACCAGTTACATCAATCTTTGCAAATACATATCCACCACGGGTATCGTATCCAAAAGGAGACTTATTATAAGTATAATCTCCCGTTTTACTTATCTTTACCGTTACATTGCCAGGAAGGGTATATTCATACATATCCTCACTGGCAGCCTCTACCTTCTTTGTGCCCTGAAGCGAGACAAACAGCCCCAGCATCATACACGCAGAAAGGAGGATGCTCAGCATCCTCTGTTTTAAGGTTCGTTTCATAAAACTTCTTTCCTTTCTGTGTTACACTACTTAATTATCCAATCAATAAGAGCGGGGAACGTACTTGCCATAAGCTTTATTCCACCAGTTACGTGTTTTATCAATCATTACCTGAGTCCACTCGCCAACACCAATCATGTTGTCACTTATAAACACACCCTCAGCTGTTAATCTACCGGGACCACCATAAGCACACTGCTTGGGACCGCCAAGAAGTTCGGTGTAGTTATTTCTTGAACGGGTGAGGTCATATTCTGTCGTAAATCCTGTATATCCGGTACGGAAAAATACATCAAAGTATCCATCTCTCCACTTGCCATCATTTCCAGCCCACTCAAAAGTAAGACCATCCTTTGATGCCTTTACCTCTCTGAGTGATGTGGGATATTCATCCCCGGGTATCTGACTGTTATATACAATAGCATTACTTCCCCTGCCGTTGTCATTTACAATACGGTAATGAACATAAACCCTGATAGAATAACCATCCATACGGTTGCCGTTATAGTTAACCTGATATGAGATTGAACCAGGATCAGCTGCTACCTTATCGCATTCGATAATGGTTTCGTTAAGCACACAGTCACGGATATACGCATCACTAAAATCAACATTACATCCAATCTGCGCAAGATTCTCAATAGTCTTATAGTTTACATTAAATACTGTTCTTGTATAAGCCTCTGCTCTTTCCGCAATCTTTTTTGCATCACCATCCTGAAGAGTGTAACCCTGTGTAGGGATGTCCTTTTCATTCTTCTTCATAACGGATGTGAACTTTGACATTTCAGAAGGTAAAATATACTGGCTGAACAGCTTCATCCAGAAGTCCTCAGTAGCAGATGCATACTTAATCATGTCCCCATCTTCTGCTGCCTTAAGATATCCGATAATCCACTTGCTTCTGTTCTCGAAAGAAGCATACTTAAATGCGTTATCCCATGTGGCACGCTGGATACTGATTGTTCCACCACCAAAATCCTTGCTTAATTCTGTATTGGCATAAATCATACTTGTCTTCTGCATGAACTCAAACTCTGTATCGTAATACTCGTTTGTGAAATCATCAAGGATATAAGGGAAGTACTTAGCCTGCTTAGGCATGTTCTTTGTTGAGATACGGAGCATCTGCCAGTCCTCAGAGAACTTATATCTGTCCTTGCTTGAAGTAAGTCTCTTTGCCATAGCTGAAAGCTCTGTCTTTGCCGCATTACTTGAATACTTGATAGTTCTGGTCTTTGTAAAGCTTCCGTCACTCTTTCCTGCATAGAAACCACGCATATATGCCTTGATAACCAAAGCCTGTTCCGCATCACTGACATCTGTAATTCCTGAAAGTCTGTTACCCTTTACAAACTCAACTTCATCGGCAGTAATCTTATCCTTATTGAGAAGCTCGTACGCTCTCTCCATGATGGCCATAGCCTCGCCATAAGTGATATACTTACCGGCACCCTTAAAGGTGTTCTCATCAATAAGTCCAAGCTTTGCAGCTGCAACAACATACTGTGCCTGTTTGGTTGTTCCACCATACTTTTTCTTAAAATCAGCTACAGTTGTCTTTGAATAGGTCTTACCCATTACAGTAACACTGCCCTTGCTGCTGATTGTGACAGAAATCTTCTTTCCGTCCACGTTCTTCTTTCCCTTAATCTGGCTAACTACTGTCTTAAGGAAATCAGCCTTTTTCATTCTTGCTGCTGCATTGGCATTTACGGCACCAGTCACACTAACGAAGCTAACTACAAGTGCTAAAAACAATACAGACATTAACAACTTTGTTACATTGATTTTCTTACTCATATTCTTTCCTCCTCGTGAAAAGTTTTTCTTATCTTGACTTGAATATACCACGCAATATAAAAACAAACACGCAACAAACTTATTATTTTATGAACATTCCAAAATTATACCTCTACCGCATCACGCAAAGCCCATATAACCCCTTTGCAATACTCGGTTAAGATTTAACTGTCTTTAGCGTAAAAGCGTCTTTACAGCCTTTATCAAGTCAGCCCTCCTTTCCTACAGCCAACGGATCAAGACACATCAAAAAGTATTTCCTGTTAACCTTTCCCTTTGAAATAATTGTGCTTGGATACTCGTCCTGCATTTTTTTATTAACCTTTTTTATTATTTCGTAAGCGTAATGTTTCTTGCACCCAAGATACTCCGCCACTTCATCTGCACTCATATACATATCGGTCTTATCCATATTCGTTCCTTTCCGTCTTTTTATGAGTATTTCCCAACACTCATGGGTTTAAACCCTTAAACCCTAGCCTGAACCATTAAGAAACCCTATTAGCTCATCCGTTGTAATGGATTTCTTTTCAAAGTTATTCTTATAGACATCCTTGTCAGAATATTCAGAATCAGCATATGCAATTATCAGCTTTTTGGGATTACCTTTCTTTTCAAAATATCCCCAAAACTGTTCTCCAACATCGGCAATAAAAAACTTAAGTTCCTTATCCTTCCTTAGAACATCATTAACTGCATCAAGGCTCTCAATCTCGTGCATATTGCGTCCTATCAAACCATTTTTGTTAACAGGAGCAATATAGAGTCTGCCAACAACCTTGTATGTATCAGTACTGTCCTTTCTTGTCTTTACATACCTGAAACCAGACATTATAAGCGGTTGTTCAATTTCATTCGGATCTTTCCCAAAACAAGCCTTAAACCTTTCAACCGCAGTAGTCAGTGTTTTCTCATAGATAAACCAACTGTATTCCTTACCATCTTTATCTTTAATAATCAGTGAACACGAAAGTTTACCATCTCCACGTTCCTTCATCTCATACCGGACAAAATCCTTATAGAAAAACTGCCACCTATCATCAGTTAACGTATAGTCACGCACAGGTTTACGGCACCCATCAATGACTATATTCTTTAGTCTGCCAAATAAGGCAGATAAGAAATATTCCCTTGATAAAGCACTCTTTCCCAAAGCCATACGCTCATTAAACGTATCAGTGTTTATCTGCTTAACAAAATTCTCAAGAGGATAATAATTTAGTCCGTCATTTCTTCTCGGCATGGGGATTTTACCAAAGCCAACTATTGGCTCAGCTTCAACCTCAACCGGTGCGGTAAACTGTCTCGGATTAAAAGCCAGAAACATTCTCGTTTCACCAGTCTCGGCATCCTGAATAAAAGCCCTCTCTTTCCTGTCCACCGCTTCAAATATGCATCCACGCATATGAGCATAGTCTTTATGCTCCGGGTATATCCTGCCATCAGACGAAAACCTGTAAAACAGTTTTGCGTCAGCTCGGCAGCCACACCACATATATTCTCTTTTTTCACCAAACCTTTTCACAAAGTTTTTTCGGTCTTCCTGCGTGACATATGCCGGATAAATCTTTCCCCCGTCATACAGTATCAATTCTCTGTTTAGCAAGGTGCCCTCCTTCCTTTACTTAAAAAATTTAATAACCACAAATATTATCAAACAAATAATTATAATAGCAATTGTTTCTCCTAAAGATACCCTGTTGCCATTTCCATGATGTCCGTTATGGTGATGGTATCCATTATGATGATTCCCACCATGATAATCATTATGACTGCTGCCATGATGATTGTAGCTATGTCCACCATTTCCATAATTATGCTGTCCTGCTGCCCCCGAATGATGAGCATTTCCCTTTGACACATTTCCACCAGAACCAAACACTCCTACGCTACCTTTTTTCTTTTCATTAGGAGCTGACTTCTTGGCCGTTTTGGTTGTATTGAAATTATGCTCTTTTTCCATAACTTCCTCCATATCATTTTTAAAGCAAAGCATTCCTTAACCTTTCAAGATAAATCAGGTAGGATTCTCGGTTCTTTAAGTGCCGAGAGGAATGCCTTTTTATTGAATTTCCCTAATAAATATGTTATACTGTATTTAGTGAAATAATTAGTGGGGTTTACGTGTATGGAGCTAACAAAAACAGCTAAATTACAAATTTATGTATCAGATAACAATAAATCTCTTTTGCTTGACAGCATGAGAGCTTATTCTGATGCCTGCAATTATGTTTCCCACTACATTTATACCACTAAAGACTTATCGCAGGTTTCTGTACAGAAACATACTTATAGCGAATGCCGTTCAGTATATAAACTCCCTTCCCAGATGGCATGTAATGTAGTTCGTACCGTTATTGGTTCTTATAAAAACAACATAACTAACGGCTACGAGTGGACTGAATGTAAGTATAACAGTCCTCAAATGACATTATCGTGGAACAGAGATTATTCCCTTAACAAAAACCAGTTTTCCGTAGGTACTATAAACGGACGTATTAAAGTTGATTATGCAAAGACTGGTATGGAACAGTTTTTTGATAAGTCAGTCTACCGTTTTGGTACCGCTAAGGTAGTCTATAAGTACGGCAAATTTTTTCTACATGTCTCAATTGAGTACAATGCAGAAGATAGCAATATCTCCGACATTTGCAATGTGGTAGGTATAGACAGAGGTATTAACTTTGTTGTTGCTACTTATAACAGCAAACATAAGTCTGGCTTTGTAAGTGGTAAGGCTATTAAACAGAAACGTGCTAATTACTCTAAACTTCGCAAAGAACTCCAAATGCGTCAGACTCCATCGTCAAGACGAAGACTTAAAGCTATTGGTCAACGAGAAAACCGTTGGATGCAGGATATAAACCATCAGATATCAAAGGCACTCGTTGAAAACAGCCCAAAGCATACACTCTTTGTATTGGAAGACTTAACTGGCATTAAATCCGCCACTGAGCGCGTTAAAACTAAAGACCGCTACGTATCTGTATCATGGTCGTTCTATGACCTTGAACAAAAACTTATTTACAAAGCTAAACAGAATCAATCTATCGTTATTAAGATTAGTCCTAAATATACCAGCCAGTGTTGCCCTGTATGTGGACACATTGAAAAGGCTAGTCGTAACAAGAAACTGCATCTGTTTACTTGTAAAAACTGTGGTTATAAGTCTAACGACGACCGTATTGGAGCCATGAATCTGTATCGTATGGGAATAAACTATCTTGAAGATAAGCAAGTACCTGATACAGTTACAGCCGAGTAAACTCTGCTGTAAAGGGTGCTGTCAACCACCCTGTGATGTAACGCCACTTTAGGTAGCAATACCTATTGGGGTTAAAGGTCGGAGGCGTAAGCCGTTACTACGACTGGGCAGTTACAAGCTCGGTTATTCAATGGCCGAGAGTTGACAAAAGCCAGTAGCCCAAAAGCCTTTATTATGCTTTCGTGCATATTTCTGAGCTTTAAGGAATACTGTATCAGCGTACTTTACATTGGGCTGCAAAGTAAAAATCTTGGCAAGCCCTTCCTTAAGCAGCATCTCGTTTATAAATACAAGCTCCCCATTCTTTTCGGCATAGAGATATACAAGCTCCCTGCCATACCTGTCCTGATGTTCAACATCGTACTCGATATAAACAACAGAATCCTTCGGTAAATACTCTTTCATAAAAGCACTTGCGTCTTTACCCTCAGCAGTATTTTCCTTTCCGCTTGAAGCAAGGTACTCATCACTTGCAACCGATTCCGGCGTATCGCAGCCAATGAGACGGAAACGCACATCCGATCCAAACTCTTTCAGCTTAACAGTGTCTCCGTCAACAACCTTAAGGATGTGCAAAGGTCCTTCCAGAGTAACACCCTCAATAGAGTATGTTTTTTCCTCTTCCGATATTACTTCATTTTTATCTTCTTTACCTTTTCCTGTTTCGTCCAAAATACTGTTAATATCTTCTACGATTGCACCCTTATCAATAACCACTGGCGTAGGAGTAGGTTTTTTGTTTTCCGTTTTATCACTTGCGGAACCCTTATACTTTTCAGTATCCTTATCCGTTATGTTAGAAATATCAGAGCCAAAAGCACTGCCAAGGTCATTAGTAAAATCATTAAGACTGTCTCCTATTGAGGAGCCTACCTTTGATGCAAGCTCCGTCAAATCATCAAATAAATTTCCTGCACTCTCTCCTGTTTTATCCCAACTTTCACCAGCACTTGAAAAGTCAGCAGACGGCTTTGTTGGTTCAGGCTGATTCAAATGGTTTTTTATTCCCTCCAGCATCTGCTCCCTTGAGCCGGACACACATCCGGCTGACAGAAGCAAGACTTCACAGAGGATCAAAGTAAACAATAATTTCTTCAACATATTTCCTTTCTACTGCAAATTAAGCAGTGAAGGTCTCGCTATCATAATTACCTGGTCTTTACTCCACATCTGTCTGTAGACTACGTGGTTAAGGGATGTAGACGCATCAACTATATATCCGTCACCTATCCATAAACCTGTATGATATACATGCTTGTACTTATCACTTGAAGGCTTAGCCCACATAATAACATCACCAGGCATAAGTATTGATTCATCTTCAGGCCATCCACCCGTTACAATACCTAAATTATGCTGTTCAAAGTATTTAAGCAATGCAGCCGTATCAAATGAATATCCGGGATGGAAATCATGAATACCGATTGAATCATACACTCGGCTAACTAATGAAGAACAGTCATACGATGTTACCGACTCACGGCTCTCCTTACTATATGTAGGTTTCTTTTGAACAACTTCCATAGCTGCATACGCAGCTCTGTCACCCGTATCTCCACCAGCCAAATGCGCAAAATCAGAAATAACTATACTGCAATCATAAAACGATGGTTCGTACAGACTCACCACCATAGAAAGCCTTCTGTACTGATCCTCGCACTCAGGCATACGCTCATATCCACTCGCAAACAACCTTAAATCAAGGTTTGTGAGTTCCAAACCTTCAGAAAAGGCATTAAAAGATACCGACGTCTCATAATTCTTTTCAAGCTGAATGGGTATTCCGTAGGCATTATAGCCACCAGCCTTATTTCCATAGGTGGTATCAATAACCCAGTCACTTATATGATTAAACAAAGGCAAAGGAACAAAACCTTTTTCCTCGATCAAATCTGTATGTTCATCAATTATTATGGGTTCTGCACTGTAATCATTTACATATTCTTCATAAGCAGTTTTCTCACCGCCGAATACAGACTCTCTTGCATCATAAAGGAACTCTTCCGTTTCCCAGTATTCTTTATTAGCCCAGTAATCGAGATAAAGCTTGTATTCAAGCATATTTCCGTATTCAAAAACCCTTGTTACAACCTCTGGCTGAATAGCCGTAACCGAACCTTGTTCGTAACCATAATCAAACATTGCTATAAACGCAGCCTCGCTATAATTAGACTGCCAAGGAGTATGAAAAGAATTAAGATACGCTCTTACATTTTCACCATCAATGGTCCTACCGACAAAAGACTTTCTCTCTTCTATCCTGGTGTTATCATCAATGTATTTCTGTACTCGTCTGTCAAGCTCTGCCTGATCCGATGCGTCCCATGTAGGAGTAGGTATCGGTGTTGGTGTTGCAGTTGGCATTGACGTACCACTTGGAGCCTTTGTTCCGCTTGGTGCAGGAGTACCACTTGCCCCGGGCTTTGGTGTAGGAGCTGGTGTATTCACTGGCGCAGCCGTAGGCTTTGGGGTATTAACAGGCTGAGGCGTAGGTGCAGGAGTACCCGCATCCGCTTTTTTTGCAGGATTCGAACCCTGAGCAGAAGTATTAGTTTTACTGTTTTTGTTATTCTTCTTGCCCGAAGTGTTCTTGTTTTCACTCTGAACATTGTTCTTAATCGAATCACTTATATTTTCAAGCTGTTTGCCCACCATATCATGAAGAACACCGTTGCCTTTATTGATGTTGTCGATGGTTATATTATTAAGGACATCTTTTGCACCATTAAGCATTTCATTTAAGACATTCCCCTTTCCTGCTGCCCCTGTAGGTGCAGGAGTACCACTCGCATCAGGCGTAGTGCTTGGAGCATCAGTTGCGGCAGCCGCTATCGCATCAATAATAGCCTGTTGCTTGGCAGCATACATACTGTTGTACTCGTCAGATCTGTACTTTTCTATCTCTTCTTTCGACGGATGTATTTTAACCTTTTGAATAATCTCTGTCTTAATCGTAACGCTGTCAAATCTCTCATCACCATCACCAGCCTCACCAAAAGGCTTCAACGTTCCATTTACTAAATCTTCAACCGTTGTGATCTGCAAAAGAGCATCTTTTCGCATCTGCTCGCTCATTGGAGGCAATTCCACTTCGTTCACAACCTTCTGCTCAATAGTCATATTAGCTATGACCTGCTGTTGAGCATCAGCAATAGCCTGATTTGATGCATTTTGAGAAGCTTCATTCTTAGCCACACCAGCAACACTATCAAAAGCACTTTTGGCAGTTGATACCCAATCAGATACAGTCTTTGCAAAAATATTTACACAGCAGATAATAATAACAACCAGCATTACAAAAGAACCAAGGCAACCACCAGCAACCTTTCCGGCTATTGGTTTCTTTTTCTTTTTCTCGCCCGTAAGGCCACGTTTCAAAGCATTTCCTATCCTACCCATCGGGCAATACTCCTTTCAAAAAAAACTAATCCAGTATGATTATCAGCTACGCACTGTTTTCACATAAACAACTACACAAAAGGCTACTGCTGCCACAGCAACCGCATTAACTGTTGTAAAGAATGACAACTCGCCAATATTCTTAACATCCACTACCATTCCAAGTATTACCAAAACAGCATCCAAAGCAACCCCAAGAATGCACATTACATTTCCAGGTCCTTTTGCTTCAGTCCCCCTTTTAATCCGCATCTTAATCAAAAACATTCCGACAACAGCAATAACCGAAGAAATCAATATTGCAACCGCAAGGTAAAGTTGAAAGTGAAAATATTGAAACAACATACTATCCTCCGTTTAACGATGCGCACCAAGTCCAGGGAAACAAGCATCACACGCAAAAGCACCCTTACTCGCACAACCTGACTGCGAAGCCGACGAATCAGTGATTTCCGTTGCGTATTTACAATCAACATCCCTGTGATATGTCAGAGTATCGTCTATGTAAAATAACTGAGCCATCTCAACTTCTGCATTGGCTACTGAATATCTGTTAAATATTTCATCAGTACCGGGCACTGCATATCCCTGGAAGAAAGCAAGGAAAGAAGTGTTTTGTGTTGAACGCAAATAAGTCTCCGCATCAAACGATGGAATTGAGAATGTATACATAACACCTTGCTGCTGTGCAACATAGTTATGTGCATTACAGTAATAGTTAAGGTTATCCTCAAGAGTAACCGCCCTTACAGTAGCCTCCTTCTCAAGCAATTCAGCTTTGTGGTCAAGCAGAGAATAATACTTCTTTGCGCCATTGAGGCAGGTAATCAAATCATAGTATTCGTACTCATCGGGATCTATGGCAGGGCTCGCAAAACCAGCCACATGACCAGAAAGATATTTTGCGACTTCCTTCTCATACTCATCAATATAAACTCTCTTTAAATAGCCTTTCGTGCCATTTATAATACCCTGTGAGTCATATACATAAACCGAACCATCACCCTGAAATCTCAAAATGAAATCTGTGGCAATGTAACCGGCAGGAGCAGTTGACTCACGATATGTATATGTCTTTTTCTCAGTCCAGCATCTTTGAAACTCAGTATCTCCTGCGGCATTATACACAACCTCATCATAGTAAATATAAAAACCATCAGGCTCAGTAACACATATGACAGGCACATAAAGCGCCATATTCTCCCTTGATAAAGGGCTGTCAGTAATACCAAATGAGGCATACAGCGAATCAAAGAACGCCTGTACTGCATTCTCCTTTGTGAGTTCCGTGACACCAAACTCAGAATCAAGAAGATTATCCGTAGCAGCGACTACCGCCCTATCGAATATCGTATTAACAAGTCCAGTTTCCCTGCTCATATAGTCTGCCTCGGAAACCTTTAAATCAGTCACTACAACAATGGTTAATGCAAAGATAACAAATATCAGCGCAAAATGATGTATCTTCATATTTAGTTCTCCCTCGTTTTTATCTCCATATCTGGCGGTCCAAAACACTGAAACACATTCATCTGTCCGGCACACTGACCAGTTTTAGCAAATATCCTATCTTGAGCAATGTTTCTTGCAGTCTGTTCTTCAATAAACCCTTTTCTCTCAATGAAGAAATTGATTCCCACCGCTTTCTTTCCGCCTCTTCCACCATACACAAATTCGTAGCAAACAGTTAACTCCGAAACTAAATTAATTTCATTTATAGCAGGATCAAGCACTTTAATACGCAAATTAGCAGCATTATTATATGCCGCAACTCCGTCTATTTTCAGCCAACCTTTAACTGTCTCAATATTGACATAAGTTTTCTGATGATAAACATATGTCAACAGCTTTTCGAACAAGTTTTTTGTATATTTTCCCCTCATAGCAAATGACATCAACAGCTCATACTTAATAAACTGACCTTCCCGACTTGTAATAAAATGCATGTCGCTATGTAGTTGAATATATACAACCCCTGTATTTTTATCCAATTCAGTCTTATTAAAACATCTCAACTTATGAAGAATACCATTTTTTTCAAGCCATAAATTAACACTATCAATTTCGTCAATATGTTTTTTAAAATAAGTATAAAATCCATTAACATCCGTTCCAGACAAGTTGCAATAATCTTTTGCAGAAATCTCCACAGTGCTAAATTCATTACCATCCCAATTAGATTCAGTTATCACATAATCAAGAACCCTATCCTGAAATAAATCCAAAGATAATTGTAGAGTTCTAACCCCTTCAAAAGATTTGATGACAGTACGATGCAATTTGTATTCCAAGTTATTCATAAAAATCCTTTCTGTGCGAATGCAAATAATAATAATAGTTATAATAAAAATAAGCTAATAATATAGTTTAATAAAAGCTAATAATAGCAAATCCGCAAAGCCAGGATATTTAAGGCATTGCAACAATCTCACTGCAACTTTTATCTTGGTTCATTGCAACTTTTATCTTGGTTCATTGCAACTTTCATCTTGGTTCACTGCAACTTTCATCTTGTGGATAACTCAGCTTTCACTGCAACTTTCATCTTGTTCACACCAAAAAATCATTCAAAACAGGCATTTACAATCTAATTCAGGCAAAAAATGATGAAAAACGAACGATAAAACAATAAAACATATCATTTATTGCTAAATAATGGCTTTGTTGTGTGTTGATAACTTAACAATTCTTTGCCGATAACCATAACTGATAGTTAGCAGCAATCCCTTATAAATTAAATGTTTGCCTTGTTATACAAATCTCACTGCAACTTTCATCTTGTGGATAAATATCAAATCTCACTGCAACTTTCATCTTGTTATGCTTTAAAAGCAATAATATAATGGCAATAAGTAATAAGAAAAAGTTAATTACGCGTGAAAAAACAAGCTATTTTCACTTGTTTTTACCAAATTTATTTTCACTGCAACTTTTATCTTGTTTAAAACTATATGTAAATTCAAATAAAAATACTTATCCACGCTCACTGCAACTTTCATCTTGTCGGTTATAACAAACCAATAATGAATCATTCGACATTGGATAATGTTCCATTTTAATAAAACACCTTTTTCCTTGTTTTACCTAAAAAAACACCTTTTTAATAAAAACTTTCCCTTGCTGGCATTACCAATCTAATAATGCGTCATTAGGCACAGGAGTAGGTGTTGCCTTTGGCTTTTCAGTAGGAGTAGGTGATAATGTAGGCACAGGTGTCGCTGTTGCAATCGGCTCATCATCCTTAACCTCCGCCACTGTAGGAGCAGGTGTCGGCGTTGAGGTTGCTGTCTTATCCTTATCCTTGTTCTTATCTTTGTTCTTGTCCTTATTCTTATCCTTATCTCCGTTTAAAGACTCTAAAGGTACAGGAGTGGGCTTACTTCCAAAGTAATTATTTACCCCGTTAAGTATCTCATCACGCTTAGCCTGTTCTGCTGCCTTCTCTTCCTCAGTCATGGTAGGCTTAGGCTCAGCCAACTCAAACACTCTGTTAGTCTGAGTTGGGATAGGAGTATCAACTACCTCATTACTGCTGATACCAAGAGCATTACCAATCGCATCCGCAGCATCGTTAATCTGTGAACCGAGAGTATTAAGTGAATCTGCTGAAAACTCTTTTGCCTCCTCACATCCAACCACAGCAAAAGCCATAGAAAGAGAAAGAAGTGTTACCGCTAATTTTTTAAAACGCATTTTTGTTTTCCTCCCTTATAATTACTTATTATCAATGTATTTTTCTCTAATCTGATGAGATATACCAGTCACAGCCATAGAAGCCTTATAATATCCGGTTGTTCCAACTCCGACCGTATTATTAGTTAATGACTGAGCAAGGCCCTCTGTTGCAAGTATTATTGACACCTCAAAGGTATCACCCTTATTCATGAGATAAGCACCATTTCCGTCATATACAGCACCCAGGATCTGAGCCGTATATGCTTCAGAGACGTACTCCATTACATTTCCTGTAAAAGTAGCACCACTGTACTCAGGCTCATATATATTCTGACGATGCATCATTTCAATTTTGTATGTATTACCAGTAGACGATAAGTTAGCCATAAAAGCCTCGTACAAGGTATCATCTATATATCCCCTGTCACATACATTCGTAACAAAATCATATACAACCTTTTCAGCTTTTTTCTGTGAAAGATAATCTCCCTTTTGGGCTGCCCATATAATGGGAAACAGGAAAAGAACGGCAACAACAATAACCACGCTGACAAGTTTTGACATAGGTGAATCAATCATAGTTTTTAATCTTCCCCCTTTATGAATGATATTCCATTACGCAGGAATTTTTCAAAGGACATTGAAATTCCCATAAATGGAAGTTTTGTAGTATCCGGTTCCTTCCTATCCTTTATCTTTCCCATTTCGGCAAGGAACAGACCAGGCAGGTATGTTCTCGGATCAAGTTCTGATACAGGGTATTTCACTACCCTTCTACCAACCAGAACCTCATATATAACATGCTCAAGTTCATTTTCTTCTATGAAGAATCTTCCCTTCTTCCATGACTCTCCGTTAAATCCATACTCAACGGCTGAGCTTATGTATTCCTTAAGGGTATCCGCAAGCTCCAGTTCCCTATAATAACAATACATTCGCATTTCGGCACTTAATGAGTTCTTTTTCCAGTCTTGCCCATAATTAAAAAGGCTTTCCGGCATAAGCCCGAAGGAAACTCCGTCAATCAGGTATTTTGTTATCCCCATTATGTGATTATATTCAGCTTGATGAGCCTCTGTGCGACACTCAAAGAAAGTCTTGCCATCAGAAGTAGATGAACCAAAGAACAGGTTTCCGATTCCCATAATTATATTTATCAATGATGGAATCATCAAAAATAAAAGTAAATAAATCTGTCTTAATGTGAAATTATCAAAATCCACAACAAACAGAGTAATCAAAGCAAAGAATACACCAAGACACATATTCATAATGCATCCGCCAAGAATAAGCAGTACAGGATTTTTACCATAATCGCAAGTATACATATAACACTGACCGACATTAAGCATTCTTCTGTCATACTTACTCATTCTTTTTCCGTTGTATAAATATCCCAGAATGGCAAACCCGGCAAACTTATATCCTGATAACTTACCACCGATAAAGTGTCCCAGCTCGTGAAGAATTACAGTGAGGAACAATATCACCGCAAACCACGCCATAGAGACGAATAAAAGAATTACTACATCCAATACATCCATTAGTTACTCCAATATATAACCTTAGTCAGTACTCCATCCGCATCATACACACAAGAGCGTCTGTATGTGGCATGTTCCGAAATTCCATTTACATTATATCTTGCAAGGTTGTACTCTGACTTTTCATATAAAACGCCATCTATTTCCACATCATACTGCAACGAGTCCACAAACAGTTCCGCCACAACATCGGAATATGTAATAACCGGCTCAGTATACTCAATGCTCGATACTGAAGCAAGGCTTGTATCTATGCTGTCAGTTGATTCTACTTCATCAGACAACTCATGAACCCTGTTCGACAGTCCCATAAACATTGTGACCGCAACTACAAAAAGCAAGGCTCCTACAACAGTAAACATAAATTCCTTTACGCTATCCATAACTATTACCTCTTTACTATCTTCCTACTACCCCACCTGATATAAACTCCGTAGGCTCGATACTTGTATCAAGCAATGAGTTGGCTATTTGTGAGGCAGCAGACGATGTTCTTCTTACAAGTCTGAATGTTATTGTGTCCCCCGGTCCAAACTCATAATATCCGTTAGCGGATATTTCATCTATTATCTCATTGGTATAAGTCATTATCGGTGTGTCTATTCTTGTATCATCCGCATCATCAATTCCGTAGTATCTTGTACCCGTTGATATTTCAAGGTCATATACCGCACCGGAAATATTGATGGTCTCCATGAGATTCAAGTAATCCTTTTCTGTAAATTTGTGAGTGCTCTGCACTCTTGCAACCATATCATCAAGAATTGCCTGAGTATTGGAATTAACCGACTCGGCTTGTGTTTTGGCTATGTATTGCAAAGGCAGGATCACTACAAGGACTATTGCGATAAGTCCCGTAACGAATATTCCTATCTGGCCACCATTTCTTCTATACATTTTCATTCTCCTGTTTTGTAATATTGTATTACAATATTATCGTATATACTGTATTATCATAATACCTATTGTGCTAAAATATCGTTAAATCAACCACTTATATACGCACGTATATAAAATAGAGGGAGGAGCGTGTTTCTACCGTAACAAATGAAACACAATATACATGCGTATATAATTAGTCGATTTTACCTTTATACAGGGGTGGATTTTACTCCACCCCTAAAGAGGAAACCGAATGAGTAATCGGTAAAATTAGTGCTGTGTAAACTTGATACTTGTTACCATTCCGTTAGCGTTCTTAGTAACCTCACCTCTGAAAGTACCTGTCTCGTTGATGTGAGCTGCCTGAGTAGGGCCGGGATCGGAATACTGAGCTGTTGAGCTGTATGTAGAAGTATTTGACTCAAGTGTTACAACAGTGATTGTATAAGTTGAACCAGTCTGAGCAAGCTTCTTGATAAGTTCAACAATCTTTGCACCGCTTACATCAAGACCATCGTACATTGTGGCATCAATCTCTGAGTATTCACTTGTAAGCTGAGTATACTGTGTTGTACCTGAGTTAATTGTGCTCTTTGATGTATTAGCCATGTAGAGTGCAAGTGCTGAAAGAATAACTGCAATAATAACAGTTACGGCAAGGATAAGACCTTTAACACCAATTTCAATTGAGTTACGTTTGTTCATGATTTTTAATCTCCTTTAAATAAAATATTAGTGCTGTGTAAATGTGATAGTTGTTACCATACCATTGTTGTTTTTTGTAACTTCTCCCCTAAATGTACCTGTAGGATTGATGTGATTGTTGTCAGCAGGTGAACTTCCAAGTGTGTACGCTGTCTTTGCATTACCTGCATAGTTGGCACCACCAGCATTAAGCTTTGTCTTAACAACAACAGTGATAACACCATCCTTGCAGCAATCCTTAATAAGTTCCTCAACCTTTGCACCGCTTACATCAAGACCATCATACATTGTGGCATTAATTTCTGAATACTCACTTGTTAACTGAGTATACTGTGTTGTACCTGAGTTGATGGTACTCTTTGATGTGTTAGCCATGTAGAGTGCAAGTGCTGAAAGAATAACTGCAATAATAACAGTTACGGCAAGGATAAGACCTTTAACACCAATTTCGATAGAGTTACGCTTGTTCATAATTCTTAAATTTCTCCTTTATAAAATATAAGTTTCTGTGTCTTCAAAGGCAGACACACGCCTCTTGCCACCTTTTTAATTAGCGTCAGATACCTTTTTTACTTCTTGGTAAAGGTTACGCTTGAAATTACTCCATTCGCATTTTTGTTGACAGTACATTTATATCTTGCCGTAGGCTTGACATAACTTGCACTTGATGAATCCCTAAGTGATGAAAGGCTCGCACCATTTGTATAGGAAGTGCCTCCAATCGTAACAGTAAAAGGACCTGTTTGACCAGCCTTGTAATCGCCTAAGTGCTTCTTGTAAAAATTAACAACATCAGCTCCCGTAACTTCCAATCCATCATACTGCATGACCGCATTATTCTTAATATCATCAGTCATATCAACAATCTGCTCACCGGCTGCACTTGACAACTGGCTGGCTGACCTGAAGTTAACGAAAAGAATGGAAATAATAACTACCGTAATAAGAACACTTGCTGCAAGCAAAAGTGCCTGAGCAGGAAGTTCCAACGCATTTCTTCGATTCCTCATTTATGCCTCCTTTCCTTATCACTTTTGGTGTAATATTACTTTTCGTACCTTCCCGTCTTTATCAGGGATACCACCCTCAACACTGAAAGAAGCATTAGGGTTTATATAGCCCGGCTCATCAATGCCTTTTGAGGTGTATGTAGGTACAAACTCCGAAACCAAGTAATTATATGTCGCAACGAATCCGTCTTTTGTCTCAACAACTATTTCCACGCTACAGTCTTTCAAGCTCTGTATTGCAGTAATTACTGTGCTGCCATTCATCTCACTCGCATTAAATGTGAGCATTGGATTACGCCAGTACAAATCAACGGACTGTTCATTGCTTCGATTCATAATCGTATTGGTGATTATCGCACCGACAACCACCAATACACACATACCAACTAAAAGCAGGATGGTTGTCTGAGACAGGAATTTATCCTTCTCAGGATCATCATTTCTGTGACTAACAGCCATAATAATACTCTCTCCTTATACGAGGGTTGATACATCTGCGTTGTACGAATTGAAAATAGCAACAGAACGAATAAGGAAAGGAGCAAGAAGGTATCCACCAAGAATAAGACCTCCGGGTATTACACCAATAATCGTTGCAAGAGTACCTTCTTTGTTAAGCTGCAATTCTCTCTCAAGTTCTCTGTTCTCCTTAAATGAAGTGATTTCACTTGCGATTTCGTTAAAGGCATTGATGATACCCATATCATCAACCATAAGGAAACAGTCAACTATTCGTCTGAAAGCAGGATAATTTTCCTCCATATACATATCTTCAAGGGCTTTCTTATCATTTACATTGAAGTTATTCAGGCAGTGCTGCAACGCAGGCTTGAATATCTCGGCAAATGATTCCATCTGCTCAAGAAGTCGCATGGGGCTCATTCCGGGAACCTCACGTAAGATATACAAAAGGCTCTGGAACTGCATTACCTCGTCTTCCATCTTATTATCCGTAAGTGCTTTTCTGAATGAAAGCATAAGGCTTGGATACCAGTACGCAAGTAACGCACCAAAGAATGTAACCACGCAATCAAGCCATCCAAAAACTTCACCTCGGTAATTCTTTACTCGTGTAAGGATTTCAACAGTTGCCACATGAGCAACAGCATCCGTTCTGATTCCCTGCTCATTTCTGATTAACGCTTCAAGCTGCATCTCAAACTGAGGATCAAGCTGGAAGTTTTCTTGTATTATCCACTGTGTATACTGGGGAACAACCCTCTCCATAGCCTGAATCTGTCTTCCATCAGCACTTGTGCTGATATTTGAAAGGTCTGATATATCAGTCAAAAGGATATGACGGCTTTCAATATGACCAAATGACAGTAATACTACCATTACTACGATTCCTACCGCGAAGTAGCAGCACTTGAGCATATAGAATGTTCGTACAGTATATTTCTCGCAAAGTCTCTTTAAGGTATCACCAACCTTTAAGCTCTTTGCATAGTTTCTCTTAATAAGTCCGTTAAGTATCTTATTAAAAGGGAAAAGGCTTGCAAGTCTCTCGACAAAAGGATAAGTCTTTTTATCAAGACGATCACCCTCACGCAGTCGAGTTAAAACATTAAAGCTCACAATGGAAATGCACATGAGAGCGCATTTTAAGATAAAGCCTGTATGTCCGCTGTAAAAATTAACAAGCGAAGGAATTGTGTCCTGTCCCCACCAGGCAATGTACGGAACTGCCACAAGAGGAATTGAAGCTGTAAGAGTTAAGCTCTTAAACTTATCTCCTCTCTTCTGGATGTATCTCTTTTCTGCCTGAATGTCAGAACGCAACTGCTGAATTGAGTTAAGGAATGCCGATGAACCATCATCAAGAGTAGAGTCACCATTTTCCTCAACTGTGAAGGCAAGCAAAAGGAAAAGCTTCAAAAACTTGCTGTAACCCTGTGACATATATTCTCGCATCGCAAGGTCTCCGTCTGCTGCGTCCATGACGTTATACATCTGTTCCGCATGACCACGCATAATTCTTTTACAGTCCTCTCTTGCAAGGTCAATAGCCGCCTTTGTAGAGTGTGTCTTGAAGAAATTATGCTTTACCTGAGATAAAAACTGGTCAAACGCATCTAAAAATTTTAATTCCATGTTGGTAGCAGCCGAACAGCTAAACTCCATACCAAACACATAAATCATAAATAAAGCAGTAAGGAAAGTGTAAACACCGGGATTGAGACCAAAAATAACAATCAGGCATATAACACCCATAATGAAGATTTTTACGAGAAGTTTCATTGTATCGGCAGTGCTCTTCGCACGATCACCGGGATACATTATCTCGTATCTTCTTCCCATTGCCCTTACAAATCGTCTTGTGAAAGGAATTGCCTCAAGAACATAATAAACACCGGCAAACAAGCCACGCTTGCTTGACTTCTTGCTCACAAAAACTCCCTGAGCACTTAATTCCTTCTTCTTACTATTGTTTATCACAATGGCCATTATAATAAGCACTACGGCACCGACACCGCCAACACCCATTATAATAAGCAGTACATCATTAGACATAAGTGCTCACCTCCTTAGTTATTAAACAGAGGTGCATCATCATCGTCCCCGTACTCATCACCATACTCATCATAGCTATCGTCACTGCTTTCAAGTACATCCTTAACCACAACAACACCTCGCTCATAAAGGTGGTCAAAGTTTGCACCCTTCTTCGCCTCTTCAAGCTCATAAATAATCTGGTTAGCCTGTTCATAGCCAAGCTTCATTGCAAGAAGCTCGTATGTGTAACTAGAGATATTATTCTTAACATCATAACCCATCTTATCTCTGTTAAATACGATGATGTTATTAAGCTGGTATGAATGGCGGTCGGTCTGTCTACGATAGAACTCTCTTCTGGCCTCATTCATATCAATAGGATAATCACTCTTTTCAGCAGGAATAACCTCAGTGATTCGTTCAATATAGAAGTTACCTTCAAGGTCTTTCTTTGTATGAACATCAAAGTTAAGAATTCCAACGATTTCCTTTTCAGCAATCTTTTCAGTTACACCAAGTTCACCAACAAGGGCATTTGTAAGGTACTCAATAAGTGCTTCAGTTGTTCTGTGGTGCAGTGTTGTAATAGCAGCCTTTGAACCAGACTGGGCAACCTGCACATACGCACCTGCAATCTTAGGAGCATTAACCTCACCGATTACTACGATATCAGAGTCCATCTTCTTGGTGGCAGTAAGAATGTCATAAATTGATACTTCATTCTGTCCACCAGTTGATTCCTGCATTGCATGTACGTTTCTCTCAGGGTACATATTGTTAAGTGATAACTCGAATGAAGTCTCGGCGGTACGGATTGTATAAAGAGGATTCATGAAACCTACCAATGCCTTAATCATTGTAGTCTTACCTGAACCCATTTCACCTGAAACAACGAAGTTTACTTCGCCCTGGGTAATGGCTCTCAGCATTTCAATAACAATACCTCGTCCCTGATGTGTAACAAGTGTTGTAATATCCTTTGCGTCAGCAGATTCAAACTTACGGATATAGAATACCCAAGAATCTGACACAGGAGGTCTCGCTACAACTACACGAGAATTGTTCTTCATTGTTCCATGAAGTACAGGATGGAGCTTTGAAAGAACTGTTTTAACATCGTATGAATATACCTTTTTAACAACGCTTCTTAATACCTCTTCACTTCGGAATGAAAGGAACTTAAGACGGATTGTACGACCATGATAAACACAATAAATGGTCTCATAAGGACGAGAAGGCATTGAGTACTTATCGTGCAGCTTGCTCAACTCGTCAATATAGTTATAATTAGCTCTGGTAACACCACCGACACCACCGGATACACCATCGAATGATTCATCAATAATCATAAGGTCGGCAACATCGTTTCCGTAAAGTGTTTCAAATACTCTCTGTACCAGTGTTTCAAGCTGATCGTCAAAATCGCCTGTGTACTGGCACTCATCATAAGCACGATTGATATCGTCCTCATTGATTTCATAAATGAATGTGCCGTTTCCGCGATCCTTCTGATTAAGCCAACCAAAGTCCTTTTCCATGTATGAGAAAACTCTGAAATGGTATCTTGACTTATACATGGTATACATATATTCGTATTTCTCAACCGCAGTCATTGCATCTGAATTTGAGAAAGGAATAACATTATTGATAGTAACCTTGTCAATACCAAGCTGTTTCTGTAACAGGTCCTTGATATAGTCCTTAAGGAAATCTCTATCACCAGAGTCACCCGAACAAGCCTCTCTTGTAGCTCGTCTAAGTCTGCTCTGCTGCCTTTCTCTCTTAATACGCTCTTCCTGGTTAAGACTATACATTTCATCGAAGTCCATATTAAGGACGTCATTGATACTTTCCTTTGCTGTTCTACAAAGTGCATCAAACTTGAAATGATCCTTCTGCCAGCTCTTCATATCCTTTCTCTTACGGATAGCACGGTCAGAGAATACAAGCATAAGTACCACTATCAAAAGCACAACTGCCAAAATAATAACAGGTATCATAATTTTATTTATTCTCCTTCCTTATTTATTCTTTTTTTCCGCAAGAGTTAAGATTCCCGCTGCTGCCTCTCTAAGCATTTCGAAAAACTCAAAGTTGGCAGAATCTTCATCCGCTTCAAGATTAGATGTGATGAATTTGAGGATTCGGTTATCACAGATGGCATCCATATATTCTGTCGAATGAGGAATACCGCCTGAATTAAACTTGTTCATGTTCTTGCTGTATGCCTTACGCAAGTTAGCAAGATTGTACTTTGAATTATCATCATAGCTACCAAAGAGATAAAATACTTTCTTATTCTTCAGCATATCATTCGCAAAAACCGAATCAAGCATATCCTTATGCTGACGAACAGTAACAACCACAAGGTCACACTCGTTGATTACCGCCATAGTCTGTTCATTGGTTCCGGCATTTGTATCAATGAAACATATATCATAATACTTTTGAACAATATCAATTACATGAGTTACCATCTCCTGAACAATCTTATTCTCATAAGACTCTTTCTGTGACATTTTTGTTCCAGCAAGAAGGTATAAATTACTGTTAATCTTGATTGAGCAGTTATCAATCTGTTCCTCGGTGAGCTGTCCCGACTTGAAATACCTCATAATCGCATCAAGACCTGTATCACGATAAAACTGCTCATCATTCTCAATAGTTCCAAGAAGAGGCTTTTCGAGGTTATTCATCATATAGTGTGTCTGAGTAACCAGTATGCGCTTATCCATCTTCTCTGCCATTGCTACAGCAAGGGCAAGCATATTAGCTGTTGCTCCAGTGCCATGATAAGGAGACCAAAAACCTATTTTCATTTTTTAAACGCCCCCTTCGATACTTCTTTAAACAGTTTCTCGGACTCCTTAATGGTCATTTCAAGATCACTTCTGATAACTCTTGTTATATCCATTAAAGCCTCCTGAAACTGTGTGGAAATTGAATTAAATACATACTTCTCATTATGCTCCGCAAGAATGCCACACTTAACATCGTGAGCATTCATCGGAATCTGAAACTTATGCTTGATATTTGCATTCTTTACAAGCGGATCGTACTGCTTACGCACCACTCCGGTATAATGCTTTACAAGAAGCATTATCTTTGTTCCTTCATCGAGAAAATCAGACCAGTCCATTGCATTAAGTGCATCAGACACTCGCTTGCTCTCATCAGCAATAATAAGAGTTGTCGCATCCTCGTAATCGGGCATTCTGTCGATATCATAAAGACGAATACAGGTGTCATATTTCTCAGAAGTTGCATTTGAGAAAGTATAACCAATACCTGCATAATCAATTATATCCTCGGCAGGATCAATCCCGGCAACAGCGGGAACACATGAATAGAGTTCGTGGTTTCGTGTATAGTCACGAATAATTACAGAACCCTTTGAAAGCTTGTTAAGAATACGTGAGAGATAAAGTACAGTATCATTCATCTGTACGCCCATAATATTTATATCCAACATATTGTTTACCTCTCCTTTGTAAATTACTTTTCTAAATCATCCCAAAGACCAACTCCGTACTCAGAAGGAAGTTCTGAACCAGCAATTGAGCCGGTATGGTTAACGATGTCATTACCCATAACCTCTGCCTGTGTAGCATGACCAAGATAACGTCCTGTTGAATCATACCATGTAAGGCCCTCATTACTCTTAGGCAAGTAATCATTAAGCTGTGCGTGTCTCTGCTGTCTTAACTCACTTGAAAGGTACTGACTTGCAATCTGTGCAATGTTAGGGTTCTCAGCAATTAAAGCAGCAACCGCCTCTGAAGGTGCGTAGTTAGGAATTGAGGCACCCTGAACAGTAGGCATAATGTACTTTGTAACATAGATTCTTGCATCCATAACTCTTTCTTCGATGTTTCTATAAAGGTATGCATCTACGGCAGCAGAATCCATCAAAAGAATTTCTTCCTCACTCATCCAAAGGTCACACACAAGCTTTGTCTCATTAAGTGCCTTAATCTGCTTCTTGGATGCAACGATATAGTCTGAGCCATCAGGCATCATAATACGAACATCAACATAATCACCAGTATTTACATTTGAAGTAACCTCAATGTAGCTGTACTCAACTTCACGAAGCTCTGTATCAATAACCTCGCCAGAAACAAAAGACTTCTTCATTTCCGTTCCGGCAGATACATCAACAAGCATTGTCTTTCCAAAATCATCATCAGTAATGTAGTCCGCAGCATCGGTTAAAACTTCCTTGACATCAAATAAATCTCTTGAAATCATAACACCTGAACGGATACCCTCTTTTGCCACATAAACCATTCGTGTCTTTCCGGCAATCTTCATCTGCAATTCACTAATCTGCTGCTCGTAGTCATTCTTAAGATTCTCCTTTGTTGTTAAGAAGAACCATACACAGAAACCTACACAACCCAAGATAATGATTACACAAAGGATGGTTGCCAATGCACTCTTGCCTTTTCTTGTACTCATCTTAATTAATCCTCCAATTTGTATTTTTATGGGAAATCTCTCCCATTTTTAATTTATATATGTTAGGCAGTTACTTATAAGTATTTATAATAAGTAGAAACTGCTCTAAAATATCATTATTTAAGTACTAATTTCTTCATAAATTCCACTGTGTCCGCATCGCACTGTGTTGGCATTTCACAAGTAGGCATACAGTGTATCTCTCTTCTGCCAACCCTCTGATACAGGTTGTACTGTTTGAGTCCCTTGTTGGTTGTCATAGGTGCAAGGAAATCAATCTGTCCCTCTGGATCAGTATCGTTGTCAAGTCTCGGCACAAGGTCATTAAGTACTGCAAGTCTCCAGGGCGAAGCATCAAATACAACATACTTCTTTGAGCAGTTAATAAACACATCTCTGTTACTACTTCCGTTCTTGCCCTTATCAGTTGCATTCTTGTATGTACCAAAATCAATTACAAGCACTTGATAGTTGGCTCTGTACTTCTTGGCAAACTCCTGATATGGAATATTGAAATACACATCAATACCATAGAGCTTTAGCATCTGTGAGCCTTCCTCATATCTTCCAAGCTCTCTCGCAAGATTTTCCATATGCTTTGTAGGATTAAGCTCTAACACTGCAACCTTATAATTTCTTCTCACAGAATCAGCAAGCATAAGTGCTGTATGTGTTACACCGCAACCTCGCTCGGCACCAAGAACAGCAATATCCTTAACGCCCATGAATTTGATGATGGGTGACTGCTTCTTTCTCTTTAACTTCTTAGTCTGTCCAAGACCAAAATACTCAAGGAATTTCTGCTCATCATAAGCCTTTAATTCAAGTGGCTGAATTCCATTTAAGTTCTTAGGCTTTCTCGCTGACGAATAAAGAACCTCAGAAGCTAAAGGAGAAGTCTCACCGCCTTTTTCTGAAAATGCAAGAAGATAAGGCTCATGGGTTGAGTTTGAAGATATTTCAAGCTCATCCTTGATTCTGCTTAAGTAATTATCCTCCTGTTCCTTGTCATACACGATAAGGACCTGAGTAAACAAATTCATAAGCCCACTGCGTCTTGCCTCTTCCATCGAACAGCCAGGATCAAGCACCACATTATCAGAAGTACCATTTATCATTCCGGCAACCTGATTAGCATCAAGTCTTATATTTCCATACGCATCGTTGGCAACGAAAAAGTTAATGTCCTCGTACATATTCTGAACTGTGGAAAAGTCCATATTTCCATCAGCTATCATATGCGGAACAGACTTGAAATCAGGTCCTATGTTCTTACCTAAATTCAAAGCACCAAAAACTCCATGATTGTTTCCGGGCACCTCGATATATGTTACAGGCTCATACTGTGAAAGAGTTTTAGCAACTGCAATGGCAGCAGTTGTTGTTCCTGCACCCTTGTAAAGTCCAAACACACCGATAACTCGTCTTGCCATCATTTGTTTCTGAATGACAGTGACGGGTGTTTCAGCTCTACGCTCAGCTTCTTCTCTTGCCCTACGCTCTTTTTCAAGCTCGGCACTAAAACGCTTCTGCTGCTCGGCTGCTCTCTTTTCAGCCTCTTTTGTTATACGCTCCTGCTCCCTTATAAGCTCACTTTCCTTATCATCCATTTCTTTGATAAGATTTCTCTCACGAGCTTCAAGGTCTTTCTTTATCTGTTCAGCCTCCTTCTCTTTTTCTCTGAGAAGTTTTTGCTTTTCCGCTTCGGCACGTCTGCGTTCTTCCTCAGCTGCCTTATTCGCCTGCTCAATAACTCTCTGCTTTTCTTCCTCGATAGCCTTAAGCTCAGCCTCAACCTTCTTACGCTTTTCTTCAGCTAATCTCTGGTTTTCTTCAAGTTCCTTCTTGTGAGCTTCTTCAAGTGCTTTACGCTCCGCCTCTTCCTTAGCCTTACGCTCAAGTTCAGCCTTTTCACGCTCGGCCTTTTCTTCTTCAGCTTTACGCTCTGCTTCTTCCCTCGCTTTACGCTCTTCTTCAAGCTTTGCGTTCTGTTCCTCAAGAAGTCTTTGCTTTTCCTCTTCAGCACGCTTACGCTCTTCTTCAAGCTTTTTCTGTGCCTGCTCTTTAATTGCTCGCTGAGCATCCTCACGAATCTTTTCTTCCTTAGCAATACGCTCCATCTCAAGACGCTTCTTTTCATCAGCTCTTTGTTTTTCACGATCACTCATACCGGATTCGACTGGTTTCTCAACTGGCTTTTCAATGGGCTTCTCCACCTTAACAGGTTCCGGCTTAGTCTCTTCTTTCTTATTAAAAGAAGTATCAGCACTATTCAGACCAAAGAAGTCACTCATGAAATCGTTTCTATCAGTAACAATCCTGTCTTTCTTTTCGGGCTTAGACTTTTCTTCCTTGACCTCAACAGGCTTTTCCTTAATCTCCTGTTTTGGTTCTTCAACGGGCTTTTCTTTAGGAGCCTCTTTCTTAACTTCCTTTTCGGGTTCCTTAATCTCTTCCTCGTCCTTAGTCTCGTCCTTAGCCTTACCACCAAAGAGACCACCGAAAAGACCACCCTTCTTCTTTTCCTTCTTTGGCTCCTTCTTCATACTCACCATATTTATATATGGTTCATATTCGGGATACTCGGCAATCTGAGCCTGCACATCAGGCTCAAGTGTCTGAAACATCATTACAAGCTCATTGATCTGCACTTTTGACACAATGTAGTCAAGTCGCTCTTTGAATGGCATATCATCACCAGTCAACAAATACTGCTTTAACTTCATCGTGTTCTCGGCAGTATTACCATACGCAGGAAGATTATTTGTTTCTTCCTTTGATGAAACATTATCAACTATGCCATAATATGCTCTTGCATCCTGTCGGGTTCTCTTTTCGTCAACCAGTCTTAATAAATAAGAAGGTTTAGCTTCTGAACCGAAGGTTGCATTTAAAATATTTTCACCCAATAACGCTGCAAGGAATGTACCGCCCTTGATTTCATCAGGTACAACAACAATAACTGACATTTTCTCGTTCATTCTTTGAATACGGAAAATCTCTTCGGCAGTGAAAGGCACTGCACCTAACTGGTACTGTGTAATAATCGCATCATACTTTTCTTCTTCCAACAAGTTCAGTATCTGGACCATGTTAGTAGCCTTTACAAAAGTATCTTCTCTATTTTTCTTCTGCGATACTCGTTCAAGTTTTTCTGCGAAGGCATTCGCATCATCAACCTGGATTGCAAGAAGTATCTTCGCCACAAAATCACCTCCATGTTTTATCCTCTATAAGTAGTATAGGGAAAAGTTGCACCATTTTTTTCAAAACACATAAAAAATAGTAAAAATAAATAAAAATCTTAAAAAAACAGATGATTAGGCAATGCCAAAAATGTTCATAACGGCATTTCTTTGTTCATCACTACTCAGATAAGCACCAAATTTCTTCATATAATCATCATAATTGGCTTCAGGATGCTTTTGGCGCCAATTTTGTGCAGCAAGGACAAATTTATCTTTTGCCGTCGGATCAAAACCACTGCCACCAACTTGAGGCTTTGAAGTAGGTGTGCCTAATGTAACAGGCTTACGATTTCTGTATTCATCAAAACCAACACCATAATATCCCTCTTTGCCAAGATGTCCCTTTCCTTTTGAGTCCACATAAGCAATACTATTTAATGCATAACCCACGCCATCATATTTAGCTCCAAGTTTTTCAACATTCTGCTGAATTCGATTTACTATCGCAGACTTAGAATCCACAGGCAAATAGCCCGTTTCATAACCAACATTAGGATTGTTGTGCTGAAGTGAGCCTGCAAAAAGTCCGACTTCCCTCATAACATCAAATGCCTGTTCCTCGTTGGTAACACTATTAAACTGAGAATCAATGAAATCTAAGTAGCCGGATGATTGAGCATCTTCCTCACTCATTGATGCAAAATCAAGCATCTGTTCTCTTGAAAGACCACTTCCAAACATATTGCTTATGGTTACGGGTTCATCATTAGAACTCATTTCCGAAGAAATGAAATCATCAACAGACATATCATCTTTTCCCAGCTGATTCTTTAAATTTTTAATGCCGTCATACGACATTCTCGATGAATTAATTTTGTTTTTAATAGCTGACGCAGCTCCCTTCGCCATAGTTGTTGTTCCACGAGCCATAGCACCAACAGGTACAGACAGAGCCGCACCACCAGCCGAACCAACTTCACTTCCAAGTGCCATTCCAGACGAAGCGCCCATTGCCATAGCCGCAGGTCCCATAAATGTAGTTGCGCCCATTCCAATAGCACCACCGGCAAGACCACCACCGACACCACCTATAGCACCAAGGATAGTCTTTGCACCTCTTTGATATGCACGATTTCGATACATTTTAGCTTTGGTAGCTGGATCAAGACCTGCAATATTTTCAAAATTGCCAACCTTCGCATTTTTACTTAACACCCGAGCAACAGCAGGATCGGCATTTCCAGCGCTAAATCCAGACATACCAAATCCATGACTACCGCCACCACCAGCCGAACCAACCTGTCTCTCCATGCTCGACAAAGTTCCATTAAGCGGTGAATTAGAATCTGCCGCATCAGGAGAAAATGTATTTTGCGCTCTTGTTAATGATTCACCTGCATTTCCAGACGAATCACCAGCTCCTATACCTAAATCATCAAGTTCCCTATTCATACGAGAATTTCTGACATCATCAACAGTTCCCTTGACACCTTCAACAACTCTGCCAGTTGTATTCCTAACTGTCCTTGCGACATTTCCAACCGCACGCCCTGCTGCCATCATCGCACCAAGGCCAAGTAATTCCGCACCCATAGACGATGAAAAACCTAAAATACGCTTTATACTTGAACGTGCCGGAATAATCGACATACATAAAACCAGTTTTACAAAGTTCGGCATTGATGCACCACCAACTGACGCAGCAATCGCGGGTATAAGGAATAAAATCGCATCAATAATAGGTGTAACAACTATTCCTAAAATATTGTTAAACCACTCATTAAGCACCTTATGGTCCTTTATTGAAACCATCAAGAATATAGGGAATCCCGCAAACAGAATAGTAAATGCACAAGCCATCCCTATATAAATAAAACCTAAATACAGCGAAAGGAAAACAACACCGAAGTACTGCAATGCATCAGCCACTCTTTTAGTATTTGTCGCAAGCATTTTAAACTGCTTTTCCATTCCATTTATATCTGCCGCACCACCATCAGCTAACGAGTTACCTATGGTTTGCAACACCACGTCTCTGATTTTAAGCAATAAATCTATCAAATTAGGCATAGCAAACATAAGGGCAACAACAAGAAGTATATAACCGATATTTTCCTTTAACTTACTTCTCGCCTTAACACTGGTCTGCATGGCGTCTTTAGCAAGGTAATACATAAAGAACAGCAGAATGCCAAGAAAAAGGGCCCCCCTCAGAATTGAATACATCATCGCACCCGTCACGCCATAAACGTTGCCGGGAGCAAGCTCAAAAGAAAAGTTATTTACATTACTTCCGCTTGGATGGGCATTCGACTTAACTCTTCCGTAGATAATGTGTTCCAAAACCAACTGATTGGTCGCCAAAAGAGAAGAGAAACTTTCACCTACTCCAATAAGCATTTCGGACAGGTACTCTTCCACAAGCCCAAGCTCACTTTCAAGCTGAATATTCTCAATAATGCCCGCATTAAGTCTGTAGATTTCAGTAACCTTTTCATTAACTTCCTCAATGTACTCAGCCATTTCAGTTGCAGACTCAATCCACGCAAGAGTTTCTTCACCTATGTTCAGTCCTGCAGTATTTACATACGTTGTATAGGTTTTATAACCTGTTGATGTTAACTCTCTTCTTTCATCAGGTTTTCCAAAATAAAAGTACTCTCGCATATGGAAATAAAAATGTCTCAGGGAATCTATTTTAGTTACTCCGTCTTCAACAATATTATTTCCATACACATCCTCAAATTTACCGCCATTAGCATTAGCACTCTCTATACCTTCAATAACACGCTTTATCTCATTCTGCGCAGCTTCAGTACTCAATATATTCATAGCACTGGCTGCATGAGTCTGAATATAACCAGGATATTTTTTGTATCTATCGCAAATCTGATTACAAAAAATCTGTAATTCCTTAAACCTAATCATTTTATTTGATGCGTTAGCATTATTATACGCATCAACACGTTTTTTTAACTGGTAAGCAGCACAATAAAGCTCATAGAAAGACGAAAAATACGGAAGAATATCGCCATAATTAATTATCTCATCATCAACACGTCGGGCGTCAATCATTTCATCCCAAATAGACCAATCAAGCGACTTCGAGTTACTGTCAACAAGCGCCGATATTGAAATGGTACCTATACCTCTCCAGTGACTTTCAGGCATCAACCCCGGCGTCGAAGTGCCTTGGTACCTCAGTTCCGCACCAAAATGAGCAAGGCTCATAAATCTTTCAAATGCATACTCCTTTTCCCAACCACTCATATAAGGTTCGCATTTGTCAAGGTCACCTCTCACATTCGTCACGTAATTACCATTAATGTCGTTAAGTCCTTTCTCTTTAAAATACAGATCTTCCGGTTCCTGAAACCAAGACTGACCAAACAAACCACCCTCGGCATGAGCTTCATTTCCAGGCAACATAAAAAGCAACATAACAACAAGGAGTACTGCTGCCGTTATTCTTTTTCTTATCATAAGGACAAATCCTCCCTCTAAGCCATTCCATGCTCTTCCATATACTTCTGTTTTTTCTGAACATCCGTCTCAACAAACATAAACTCTGATTCCTGAAGGTAGTCAACCTTAACAAATACAACCTTATCAGTATCAATAAGACAGATTTCACCTTTGTGTGACTTGTCCTCCAAATCGTTAGGATCACCGCCCAGCGTAAGCACACGGGATACAGCAGACGGAGTAAGGATAGTATTCTGACGGAGATATTCCGCATCCGAAGCATCCTGCTTTAACATAAATACAGATGCCACATTCTTAAGCATTGTTTCTGTTTCCTCATACTTTGCAAAGTCCTTGTGATTCTGAGTGCAAATCCAGATAGACGCATTATTTTTACGAGCTGTTCTTACCTGGTCGGCAATAAACTTTCGTGTCAAGAGGTTAGGGAACAGTCTGTGCGCCTCATCGACAATAAGACAAATCTTCTGTGAGTTCTTTACATTTTCTGAATTCTTCTTAATAAAGGTCTCCATAAGGTAGTTCATAGCTACCTGTTGCCCTAAAATTTTATCTGAATCGGGCAAGTCGGAAATATCTACATTTATAAAGGGAGTGCTTCTGTCTACAGTCATTGAAGACTGTCCATCAAAGTAACCTTTGGTACCACGGATATTACGGATACGTCTGCCCGTAAGCTGACGCATATTGTATTCCTCTACTGAAAGCATCTCAAAAGTATCTACATCATAGTAGAGATCATCCACAAGGTCGGCAAGGGTATCAATAAGCATCTGGTAGGCAACTACGTGTTCGTCAATGGTATTGACTGTCTGTTCTCGCAAAACCCAAAGAAATGCCTCACTCATAACAGGAAGAGACTTCTTTCTTCTACCGGAGCCAAGCTTAATATCCTCACTGCTCTCTTCATATAATGATTCAGGTTCACCATCGAAGATTCCGTGTGCAGCATAAAGCTCAACGATACATCTGTTAAGAATAGATTCCATTGCTGTCTGTAATACATAATCAGGCTGAAGCTTGTTACCTATAATGGCAGAAAGAATAATGTCACGAACAACAACGCACTTGTCCGCAATCTTTAATGTACGGAATTCTCGTCCAAGTCTTGCATCATATTCGAGCTGTTCATCAATCTCAAAGATATTAAGTCTGTTGTACGAATTTGATTTAAGCTGGAAGTTAACGCCACCCATCTCCTCGCACAATGTTGAATACTCGCCTCGTCCGCCGGACTTCTCCGTATCAATACAAGCAAAACGATAATCAAAGTGAGAAAGTCTTCCTGCAAACATCTTAATAGACGCTGATTTACCAGTACCGGTTTTGCCTACGAATACACAAGAATATCCATTATGGCTCTGCGCATAGGGAGTCCAAAGAACAGACTCGCCAGTACCCATGTTTCTACCAATGGGAATACCATCGGGATGTGAGAAGAATGAGTTTGTGTGATTAAATATGGTAAGAACAGCTTCAGCATCAAGTACATGGCACTTAACAGGGCTTGACTTAAACATACCCATCTTTCCGTTATATACCTTATTATAAGGACCACTTGAAAGATAGGCCTCTGCCTGCATTCCATAACATGACGCAAGCTCAATTCCAACTTCCTTTGCCTGAGACACAAACTCGGCAGAAGCAAAATCAAGCAATTCAAGCGATTCTCTTGTCAGCGTGAATAAAAATCCGACATCATACCACTTAGTCTTTCCGGATGAAAGCTTAACCGCATTTTCATTATTTTCAGCAACCTTGTTCTCAAGGTCACGAATTGTATACGAAACACCTGTTTTCTCAGCCTCGTACAATGCAGTCTCGTCTGAACGCATTTTATTTTGCATAAGACGCTGAGATTCTGATGAACTCATTGGGCGGATAAAAACTGAGCTGACAACCTTCTTTGTATTAAACAAAGGCGCAAAGGTTGTGGCGAAAATAACATTAAGAGGAAGTCTTTCAATATAAAATGACCTTGCGTATACATTCACACCCATATCGCATATAAAGAAATGATCCATTGAATTAGTATTTATCACATCAGGAGCAAGCCTTTTCTTAATACTCTCTGCATCAAGTCTAGTTTTCTTGATTTTGGCATTTCCACCCGCACTAAGCGTTATTTCATCTTCCTTTTTTACTTTATTACCAAACAAACCCATTACAAGCTCACCATCCCTTCTGTATCATATTCAGCATCAATTGTTCTTCCAGAGCCCAAGTTTGCCTCATCATCATCTTCATCATAATCGGTAACAACAACTTCTTCCTGTTTCTCATTTTCCATTCGCTTTACAAGCTCAGCCCATTCCTTTTCCTCAATTATCTTCTGATACTTCTTCATGGCCGTCTCGTAATCACGCAAACCACTAACAATACGCTTTTCAGAGTTAGCACCCTCAAAGTTCTTGTAAAGGTCTCCACCAAACGGATGGAAATGCCTGTATGATAATGCAAAGAGGTCCTTATCATCATCTCTGTGGCATTTTACGTTGGCAGCAGACAAAGCATGACGCATCTGTGCAAGCCTGTTTTCAAGTGTCTTTTTAGCCTTATCATATATTTCTGCATCAGTTATATTCTCAGGAAATTCCTGGGGATTAAATTCCCAGTCGATGATATAACGCTCTTCCTGTAACGGATTGGCATTTCTACCGGACAACTTGATTTCATAATTTATCAAGGAATCAAGATGAGCTACCTTCTTGGTACAAACCTCTATCTGACGCTGCAAAGAATACAGAACTTCTTCATATCTTCTTCTTTCACCCTCATCAACAGATTCGTTGTACGCATTACGGTACTCAATGAACTGTGAACACTTTAAGTCACGTTCCTCAAGTCTCTGCTGCTTGATTTTTTTGAAATTGTTTATCTGAGCTGAAAGATCAACGGCAGTAGAGTCAATACGCATTGTTATGGGGCTCTGAATTGTATTAATGAATCCAAGATAAGCCCTCTGTGTATTGTAAATTTCCTCCTCACTTGATGTGAAGAAATCAAAACCCTTACAGTTGATTGAAGCAATATATCTGTCCTCACCATCAAGCTTGATTATTCCGTCTTTTATTTTTTCAACAGGAATGTATTCCTCAATGGGAAATACCTTGCCCGAAAACATTTTTACATCATTACTGTCAACAGCGCTTTTGCCCTTTGGTCTTAAAAACTTTACATAATAGAAAAACACTCCCGCAAAAACTACAAGAGCAATAAGCACCACCTGAAGAATTGATACTATCGAATCAATATTAAGCATTTACTCCTCGTCCTCCTCGTCTCTATTCATCTTTACATAAACTTCCCTGTTAAACCTATGAAAAACCTTTCTCAGAAACACCATATACACAAACTGACCACCACCAGTATTGCGGTTATCTTCAACGCTCAATCTCAGCGTTGTTAAAGCAAACATTCCTATTTCAATGATAGCCCATATAATTCCGCCTACCCACATAGGAGCAAAGGAACCCACGATACTGAAAATCAGATATCCGGGTATGGCACCAACAACACATGCTATAAGAGAACGCTTAGTGAAAAATTTAAGCCACTTTTCTTCATCTTCCCTGATCTCTTCCATTGTTGAATGAGACAATGTATTTAAAGACATTTATACTACCTCCCTTTTTACAAGTTGTTAAACAAGCCCCATATATATCCAAAACAGTAGGCAGCAGTAAAAATAAAAAACGCAAGTACGATCTTTTTTGAAAATAAACTTTTCGCTTCCGCCCTTACATTTGCACTTGATGATGTAAATTTAATAATGGCAATAATCATTGTTACAATACAGCCGAATATACCTATCCACTGTAAAAGACGATAACCACTGGCAATAAACGTATTGGCAATATCAGCCTCATTAGCAAGGGATGCCCTGCTAACATTCTTCATATTTCCAAGATAATCCCAAGGATTTGCACTAGGCTCATTCATAAAATTTTCCTCCTTATTTCATAAATCCGTTTGCAATACCCTTTACAAGCAATAAAACGGATGAAAGACTAAACAAAACAATCGCACCCACAATAACCGCAAGAAGCTTTTGTTTACCTTCTTCTCGTGTATTCTTATTCATGGACGCTATTTTTAAACCAGCAATAATTAAAGCAATAGTAACAACAATGCAACCCACAGTAGTCATTAAGTGTACCAAAGAACTTCCACCATCAACCACAGTATTTGTTACATTCTTCAATGGATCATTGGCGTGCGAGCCATTCATAAAAGTATTTAATGTGCTACCCATCTCTTCCGGACTCATAACTTTACCTCTCTTTCTTTTGTCTTTTTACTTTTAACTAATGAACGAAACAATTCCGTTTCTTAATTAAAAACAAAAAGCACTTCTACCTATCCTCTTGAAAGAACAGGTAGAAGTAATTTAGATTTAAACACATTCCATAGTTATGGATTTTTATTAATACCTTCCTCCACGGAAGTTGAAAGTGAGTCTGCAATTGTACCCGACAAAGAAATAACTGCTACTGCCGCAAAAATCAAAACCGCACCAACTACGATTGCACCAAGGTTTGCTTTAGCCTCCTGTCTCTTGGCAGAATTCTTGGAAGTAAACTGCATACCAACAAAAATAACAGAAATAACCAACACAATAATGGCGATAGTAGTAATAAGACTCTTTAATGAACCACCAGCCTTCTTAACTACACCCTCGGTACTCTGAAACAGAGTTCCTCCATTGTCAAATGCACCATTAACAACATCTTTGCTAGTAGAAGAACTAGCAGGTGTTGACGTAGGATCTGCAGCATGCGCAGCCTGAAGAGGGGTTGCAAATGTTGCGACACTAACAATAAGTGCCATCAAGAAAGCAAATAACTTTCTGTTCTTAAGAAACTTTTTCATAACAATTCTCTCCTTTTTATAGATAGATTTTATGTTCCTATAAGT
>JAZUJC010000214.1:0-7700 GCA_045642625.1 Lachnospiraceae bacterium | reverse complement strand
GAGTTGAAGAAAAAGGAAAAGCTTGACAAGTTTGTATAAATTGTTTTGTTTGGAAAGGAGATATGGATGTTAGATTACACTAATCCGGCGGACCTTGTTCTTGTTATCTCTATGGGTTGCGCACTGATAATTGTGGCTGTTATCTTTTTCCGTGATATGTTCGATGTCCGCAGGATTCCCAAAAGGAACAAAGAGAGATATGTGCTGGACGAGAACGATTTTCGAGAGATTTTGCTTGAACTGGAACAGGAAAAGAAAAATGGTTCAGGTTTGTAATTGAGCCAGGAAATAAGATAAATAAGTGTTGTTTTATTACGGGTGGAATTGTCCTCCCAGGGAAACCTAAAATCCGGCGGAAAATACTCGGAGCTATTCTCGTTACTTGGGAATTTGAAAAAGTATCGTACAAAGGAAACCTATAATTTGAGGCTTGAGAGCCTTGTAGATTTGCATGGGTATAAAAGTTAACATATGGCAAATAATATAGAAAAGTTGCTTGAGAGCCTTGCGTGCATGGGTACAAAGGTAATACTTCAACAATCTTCTTTAATTCCTCGCTTGAGAGCCTTGTAGATTTACATAGGTGCAAAGGTACCCACTCATTTACTGCGGGGTAGGAGTATAGGATTATATGAAAGAAAAGAAACAACGGACAGTTTTAACCTTGCCATTGAGAGTGACAGAAAAATGGCAGGAAGATTTTATTATAAAGAAGATGGAGCTTTCCCGAAAAATCTACAATGATTGTATCAGGTATTTGCGTGACAGGCTCCGTATCATGGAAGAACTTAAATCGTACCGGGATTCAATGTTGATTAGGTAAAGGTGTTACCTATACTGTATGGGAAACAGTAAATGGTAAGGATTCATCAAAATTAAAGTTTAAGACAACCACAAAATAATTGTTAGTTTCATGAGATAGTAACCTCAATTGCTATACAAAAGAGATCTTGTCGTAATTGATAAATGATGAGGTCTCTTTTGATTTACAAATTTAAAGTACATTTACAACTAAATATCAAGGTACGAATAGGTACTTTCCATTCCATAACCCATTAGCCCTGCTGCCGCATTTGACAACGGAGTGGAAGAGTGGTTGAGACTTTGGTTTGCAATATGTTTCTGTGCTCGCTGAAGCTCGCAGGGGTTTCCTGCCGTTCATGTTTTCCTGCCTTATTTGTTTGATGCCCTGCTGCCTTTCCTTATTCGCATTTTTTCTTTTTCCGTTTCGGCTTGTTCTTATCCTTTTCATTCCTTTTTCTCTTTTCTTTTTTCTTCATTTTCTTTTTCATTTTCTTTTTCTCATCCTTTTGTCCGGCTCCATGCCAGGTCGCTTGGCTCATGGAGTGTGGAGCTGCTGATAAAAAGGGTGTCAGTTCTGAAACTAAATCCGCAAGTTAGAGTGTTAAAATCATAAAAAGTACATATTCGTACCTTGACATTTATATATTTTTATGGTAGTATATTCTTGGAGATAATATTGTTAAAAATATTGTCCTGTCTGGCACACTGAAATGGTAGGGAAATAATAATATATCACAAATCTTGTTATTCTTATTCTTTGTGTAGGGCATTGTAGTTACTGGGCAGCAGGGTTTGGGCTGTTGCCCTTATCTGAGAAGGAGGTATGATAATAAATGATAAAAATAACTGATGAATTAGAGGAAAAGATTAAGGAAGTTGTTAAAGAAGCTGTCAGAACATCCATTGTGGGCCATTACCCCGTTGATGTTTATATTGATAATGATTTAAAAGAGGTTTTTGCCTTTGCGAATGTTGGAGGCAACAGTTGGCTTGAGGGAAACTGTTATCGTGCCGGAAGTATGGACTACCAGCTTTTTGATCCGCTTAAGGACTGGGCTGAACTTGATTCTACTTATTTAAGATTTTCATTTATTCCGGGGATACGCAAGCTGTTGAAGGGTGATGAGCTGATTGAGTTTGATGAACTGATTTCTTATCACGAGGCAGAGGAGTCTTATGATTATGAGATATATTCTGACATTCAGGAGAAATTCCCTGATGCGTTTGATAAACTTAAAGAAGAATACATGGAGCTTTTCTTGTCGGAACTTCAGATAAATATAGAAGAGGACGAGAGCTCGGGCTGGCCTTGTGTATATGTTACATGGTAATTGATAAAAGCAGGAGGTATTTAATGAATAAAGGAAATAACTGGGTTCACATTGATGGTTTCCTGAAATGTTTAAGAGAGATATATATGTGCCATGATAAGTCTGAGGATTTGATTGATGCAGCTCTTCGTGATCTGACTTATGGTTATTTGACTATAAACAAGTGTCGCTCCGGCAGGGATGCTTTGTGTTATCTCGATAGTAGTCGGGAGGAGTGCTATTATCTTGATAACTGCGAAAGACTGGATGAGGAAGAAATTAGGAAAGAGCTTGACGATTAGGCGAGGAAAGGAGTTTGTATGGGTTTTAAGTCGGTTTACGAGGACGTTCTTAAAAAGACAAAGGAAAAGAAACAGGAATATACTAGGATGTATGAATCGTTAAAGAAGCAGGGCAAGCTTGTACAGATGGTTGCCGAAAAAGACCTTAAGAAATTGCCAAGTCTGCTTGCGAGGGATTATCTGGATTTTCTGTCGGATGCCGTGTGTGATTATGATGGTTTCACTGAAGATGAACAGTATGAATACAGTGATGAAATTGAGCTTTACATGAAGTATCAGGATGCCCTTGGTAAACGCAGCCGAACTCTTGAGGTTGATATTGAGTGGGACGAACTGCCTGCCGAGGCAAAGCTTGATTTTGTAAATTATAAATAGGAGGTACGGTGTGAAAAGGATATATGTTCTTATTTTTCTTTTAACCTGTCTTTTGCTCTGCGGATGCAAGTCCTACGATGATGTGCTTCTGCTTGGGCACGATTGGGGCGAATCCGAAGACGATTTTTATATTGAATCGGGTAATGGGTATTATGTGACGAGCCACGGTGAACTGTTTGGCTGCACAGCTACGGCAATTGATGGAAGGTTTGGTAAGACAAGGGGACTTTGTGAAATAAAATATCAGATAAACCTTGGATACGATGAAGACGCACAAAAGCTTGTTGATGATATGTTTGAGCTTCTTAAGGACGAAACTGTTATTCAGCATGATGTGTATGAGAAGAAGGAGTTCGTTGAGTGGGCTACACATAATGGCCCGGGTGGAGTTACTTTGGACAGAAAGAAGATGTCGGCAGGGTACTGGGAGTTTAACATACATTGCTGGTATGATAAGTATAATTACTAAGTGTGGAGAAAAAATGGCTAAGATTTTGAACTGCTGCCCTGTTTGTGGTGGGAAAATAGAGTATATATCGTTATGGCAGTACGATTACATTTACAAAATCAACAAGAATGGAACTGTTGGAAGATATATGAGAAGAGAGTGTGTTGGTCCGATGGAGGCTGGATTTTTTCAATGTGAGAATGAAGATTTCGTTACCAACTGTGATTTCGAAGTTGTTACTCCTAACGATTTAGACATTAAAGTATGGTCGTCGGATAATGGCAAGTTTTACTATGGGATCGACGAGTAGCGAAGTCTGCGTTAAGGTTTTTTACAGTTTTTTTACGAAAAGGCTTGGTGTTGCCAAGATATAATTATTGTGTGAGGTTGGTATGGCAAGAATCGGGGGCAAATACAAGGTTAACTTGTATAACGAGGATTTGGGACTTATTGGGAAACGCATAGTTGTCGGTGCAAGGGATGATAATGAGGCTGAGGAGCTTGCGCTTAAGGATTTGGAGCTGGACAGGAAAGATGTATATGCGATAGAGGTTTCTTTATTTGACGAAAAGGAGTAAGTGGGTATGGAGTGGTTTTGTGTTACGTCTTCATTTTCAGACAAAGGGCTTATTGTTGCTAATGTTACTGATTCCTGCGTAAGTGAGTCAAAGCCTGAAGGCACATATAGGAAATTACGGAATAAGGATGTATATAATGACTGGTTCCCTTCGCGTGCTGAAGCTGAGCGTTTTGCGAATGAAACAAGAAAGGCGTAAGTATGAATAAGAATAGCAAGGGTGACTGTATTACTGTTAAAATACATGGAACTGAAGAGGTCTGGTATAACCGGGATGATGCGATTTTTATGTATGAGCATGGAGCAGAGACGAGCCAGGGACTTGAAAGAGAAAGGTATCTGAATATAATTGCCGATTTGAAAAAAGGTTTAAATTACTGTGCTGACACTATGATTAGAAAGGATTTTAAATGATGGAAAATGAGGATAAGCTGCGTGAGCAATTGTGCCGGAAGTGTAAATATCACTGTCTTAAAGAAAAGAATGATTTTTGTTACAACGAGTGCCTTTACGGTGATATTCTTGAGGTTGGTGCCGATGGAACTTGTGCGTCCAAAGTCATTGCCGATCCTGTCAATGTGTATTGCGGTTACGAAATATACCTGTTACAGATATATGGGCTTGACAACAAGGTTAGTGCTGCCTATGAGATATATCAGGGTGACGAGCTGATTGGTACTACTTACAGCCTTTCCGATGCAAAGGTTGCAATCGAGGAAGAGTGTGAAAATAATAAGGAATTGAGCAAGGACGAGCTTTTTGCGTATATCCGCAAGTATATTTGTGATGATCTCCACCGCATTGAAATATTTAGTGATGTGGATATAAACACCAAGAAGGATATGGAACTTGCTGAAAGTATCGTTGCTGACAGACTCTCCGGAATGACTCATGACGAGCTTTCTGCTCTGTATAAGAGAATACGGAATGCGGAGGACTACGATTCATATTATGAGGTCTTTTTTAACACGAAGCCACCAGTATTTACTGATGATTACGCAGCCGGCAAGGGCTGATTTGGAGGATGTATGGGTATATTTAAAGAAGTAAGAAAAAGCTTTGTAAAGTTTAAGAGGGCAAGGCAATTAAGGTCCTTAAAAAAGAAGATTAAGCCTTGCCGCACAGTATGCTTTGCGATTCGCACAACCGGAGTTTATGTAAAAAAGGGTGATGAGCTGTTACAGTTTGTTGCCATAGATGATGATGGAAATGTTTTGTTTAACGAAAAATTCAAGCCTCGCAAGAAAAAGGAGTGGAACATTTCGAACCGAATAAGTGGTGCCATCACTCCTGATATGGTAAAGCACTGCCATCATTTTTCAAGATATTGGAAGAGATTACAGTCCATTATTTTGTCAGCCAGCACACTTGTTTCGTATAATGAGATTTTTGATTTTGCATTTCTTAAAAGTGCAAAGATTGATGTGTCCGGAATTTCTCATGTCGATGTGATGAAGAAGTTTAGCGAGAAGTATGGCGAGAAGAATTCTTATGGGCAGTATAAATTGCAGTACTTATCTACTTGTGCTGCATATTATAAATATGATTATGATGTCAAGGTAAATGACTGTCTTGAGGATGCAAAGGCTATACTCCATTGCTACAAGGCTATGAACAGTTAGGAGGTGTATATTTTATGGGAGGAGTATATACTGAACTGATTGAGTGTTACGATGGTGACACTTTCGAGCTGATGGAAACATTTATCGAACGATTAAAGACGGATGCAGACAAGAGAACTTATGCAGGAGCATTAAGGCTTTTTCATGAGATTACAGGTTCCGATCCGCTGCACGCAACGGAATCGACTTTCGCAAGGTATGTAAGGGCTTTAAATAAAAGGACTGAGCCTAATGGTGAAGAAAAGACCTGGAAACATTCTACTGCTTTAAAAAACAGAAAAATCATAAATTCCTTTGTCCGCTACTGTGAGAAGCTGAAACACAAAGGTTCCGTAAAGGTGCCTGCCGATTTTGAAAACAAGCTGATGTATTCACCCATGAGGGCTATTCAGGAAAGCTTTCGGTATAAAGACATTGTATCGGTTGAGGATATTGATAAATTGTACTGTTACCTGCGTGATAACAAAAAGCATCAGTTAATGTGTGCCTTGATTTTTGCACTTCGTTGTTTTTTGAGACCGGTTAACTTTATAAGTGCTACTTTTTCGGATATTTATATTGATAAGACGGGAGAGTACTTCTTTAATGGCAAAGGCAGGTCCATGATGGTACATATTCCAAGTGACTGTGTTCCGTTTTTTGAGGCGTATGCAAAATCTGTCCATGGAAACTATATTTTTAGTAAGACCAGGACTAACGAGCCTATGAGTATTGATTATCTCGATGGCAGATTAAAGAAGGCTTGTACTGATGCAGGAATAACCTCTAATGGAATTACATTTAATAACTTGCGTAATTCAGCAACAGTGTATGCTGTTAGTAATGGGGCAACACCTGAAATGATGGCAGAGGCTCTTGATTTGCAGACAACGGCGCACTTTACTAAGCTGAGCTCTCTTACGCTGCATTTTAATTATACGCAGGATTATGTGGGCATTACCTTTAAGGCACCAGTTGAGAATGAATAAAGAAAGACTGGCGTTGTACTATTCTTTCTTTCTGAGCATTTGATAATGTTCCTTTTAATTATTTCTCGCTCTCATTCAAATACTGAATGGTGTCGATGATTACGAGCAGACTTGCGTACTGTTCAAACAGTGCAGCAGTGTCCTGTTTCAACTCGCTGATACATTCGTCTGCTGTCAACCAGCCGCACTCATCTGGCTGAGCTTGTCAGCAACAACGGATGCGAGTTCAGCAAATGCCTTTGCGGGCAGTGTAATCTTCATCATGACTTTTTCCTCCTTTCATTTGATATCCCAAATATGAATGTGGGAAATTTTTTATTATTTATTTTTTTCGCTTTCATTTCGCATTTTTTAAAATTTTTTTAGGAGGATTTGCGATATGTATATATCATCATCAGACAGAACAGATGCAGAAGAATTTATTCCTGTTTGTGTTAAATTTCGTCAATTACTCGGTAATTGAATTACCGAGCTTGTAACTGCCTTGTGTTACATCGTATATTATCCTTCCACATTTAGTCGTTTGATATTGCTACCAAAAGTGGCGTTACATTGTAGGCATATTGACATATACCTGTACTACAGAAATTTATTCCGTAGCAACTGTATCTGGTACTAATAAATTTATTCCCATACGATACAGATTCATAGCTCCGATACGGTCATCATTAGATTTGTAACCACAGGCTTTACAACAGAAAATATGATTATGTTTATCACGATTCGCCTTTTCTGTGTGACCACATTTAGGGCAAGTTTGACTTGTATAAGCAGGATTTACTTTTGTAACTAATTGATGATTTTTAAGAGCTTTGTAAGTAAGTTTTTGCTCAAGGTCATAGTAAGGCCAGGATACGCTTACATAACGATTTTTTACTAACACCTTTTCAGTAGCAGAACGAACATTAGTTAAATCTTCAAGTACAAATAAAGTGCCTTGTGGATTTGATTTAACGAGTGCCTTACTAACGCAGTGGTTTATATCCTGCATCCAACGGTTTTCTCGCTGACCAATAACCTTTAATCTTCTTCTTGATGATGGGGTTTTAACTTGTTGTAATTCTTTACGAAGGTTTTTATAATGTCCTCGTTTCTGTTTAATAGCATTGCCATCATAGAAGTTAGTTTTACCTTTACTATTATATGTAGTAGCAATAAAACGAATACCTCTATCAATACCTACGATATTAGATACTTCATCTTTTAATAATTCGTCTATTTCGTAAGTAACTGGTATATGTAAGAAAAATTTATTATGTTTAAACACTAATTTAGCAGTTCCAAATTTACAATC
>JAZUJC010000213.1:0-4608 GCA_045642625.1 Lachnospiraceae bacterium | reverse complement strand
CCACAGGATCGGGGAAATTCAAATTATCAAGGATAACATGAAGAACTTCGCTTAAATTTTTTTCGGTAACAAGCCACTCTTTTCTATAATTATAAGAAAAAAGCTCTCCATAGGTCTTTTCACACAATCCCCCGTCTTCGTTGAAGTTCTTCGGGTTGTCAGTAATCCATTTATAGCCGGTGAAGCAGGATAAAGAAACATTCTTAAGATCGGCTATTTCCATGAACATATCTCTGTAGGCAATAATAACCTGTCTAAAGCTTGCCTCGGTATAATTATCTTCCCAGTACTCCCCGGTATAGCAGGGGGTAAACACTCTGAATTCTGTTTTCGGATTGTCCGCAAACACTGAAGCATAGTCAAAAGAAAGGGTATACTGGGTAGTAACCGTCTTGTCCTCGTTAACTATTTCTTCGGTGTCATAAAGTTTAAAGGGATCTATCACAAATACACAGTAATCCAGATCATTACCCGATGTAAGGGCGGCATTCCATGCCGTCAAGAACTCTTCACTGTTGTTGTAAATGCCGTTGGCCTTTAACAGGTCCTTACCAATGAAGGCTTTAACCAGATCCATATTCCAGCCGCTTGATTCAGACATTGCTAAAAATACACCGTCATATTCTCCGGTTTCAATATTGACAAGATCATCTGCCAAAACCTGCTGTCTTGCGGTTTCCAGCTCGATTGCAAGCTGTTCCTGCTGCTTTTTGAGCTTGTTTGCCTTAACCTTAGGCACGATAAAACAAACAACAACCACAAAAACAATTACCGCAAATGCTGCTGCCGCTGCCGATATAAGAGTGATCTTTTTAATCTTTGCAAGCTTTTCAGGCGACATAGGCTTCTTCTCACGAGGCTTAGCCGGTGTCTTTTCTTCTTTATTGGTTTTTTTACTTTTTGACGGAGGAACCTTTTCGGTAGCAACATCATCAAATTTCAATTCTTCAAAACCGTCAAACAATTCGTCTTCTTTTGCCATTTTCATTTCCTACTTTTGGTATAATGTACCCTTTTTAATTGCATCCATTCCATACTTTTCCCGTATGGAGCTAAGGGCAGCCTCAAGATTCTTTTGCTTATCCGTATCCCGGGGTGACGCTTCCTCGCCCTGCCCGGAGGCCGGTATATAATCAAACAAGCTCATTTGTACAGGCTCATCCTCGCCCACCAGTTTAGTGGCACGAACTCCAAGAAGCCTTATGGGCTCTGTGTTCCAAAGCTTATCAAACAGTTCCAGGGACACTCTGTAAAGTGCCTCGGCGGTAACAATGGGAGTATCCAGAATACACTGCTTGGATACCGATTTAAATGTGGCATACTTTATTTCAACCGAAACCTGTGTAGCAAGAACATTTTGCTTTTTTAACCTGCCGGAAACCGACTCACACAGGGAATATATAACCGGTGCAGCCTCTTCCCTGCTTACCGCATCATGCTCCAGGGTGGTGGAATTGCCTATTCCCTTTACTTCATCGGGCTCGGTAACCACAACGGAATCGTCTATTCCGTTGGCAAATTCCCACAGCAAATCACCATGGCTTTTAAGATTGGCCCTAAGCACCTCACGATCTGCAGTTGCCAAATCTCCTATGGTATTTATTCCAAGCTTTCTGAGTGTAGACGCAGCACTTTTACCGCAAAGGAACAGATCTCCTACCGGAAGTGGCCACATTTTTTCTTTTATCTCATAAGAATAAAGCGTGTGTGTCTTATCAGGCTTCAAAAAGTCCGATGCCATTTTGGCCAGCACTTTCCTGTCCGATATCCCCACATTGACCGTAAATCCAAATTTTTCTTTTACCTCTCGCCTGATCATGTCAGCACATGCCATAGGCGATTCATACATATATGCAATGGGCGCAAAATCAAGATAACACTCATCTATGCTGGCCTGCTCTATATCCGAGGTAAGGGTATGAAGATAATCCATAAGCCCCCGGCTCATCTTCTTGTAAAAAGCACCGTTTGGCGGCTCCATCACCAGGGTAGGGCACTTTTTAAAGGCGTTTACAATGGGCTCCGCAGTCTCTATTCCAAACTTTTTGGCAGGAACCGACTTTGCCAGCACTATACCGTGGCGCTTTTCTTTGTCACCACCGATAATCGAAGGAATCTCTCTCAAATCCAATGTGTCACCGTTGGCGAGCCTGTTAACCGCGCTCCAGCTTAAATATGCCGAATTTACATCTATATGAAAAAATATTTTATCCATAGATTACTGTCTTTATTTCAAAAAAGGCGGACCAAACTGTCCGCCTTTATTACTAATTTTTCTTTACCGAATATCCAAACTTACCGATTTCTTCACCCAGGGTAAAATACTTTCCGTGTGAATATGCAATTGGATTGCAGTCATTCAAATGAAAAACATTGTTTTCGTCCAGCAGGCTGTCATCTACCTGTACCGCAACAACCTCACCATAAAAAATGGTATGAGACCCAAGGTCTTCCATCTTGGTAACCTTACACTCAATATTTACGGGGCTTTCCTCGATAAGAGGTGCTTTAATCTTTTCGCAGCGGCCCTTTGTAAGCTTGGCCAGCTCCCATTTATTCACATCCTTGCCGCTTTTAACGCCGCAAAGATCGGTTGCAAAAGCAAGATTCTCGGTAGTCAGATTAACGCAAAACTCCTGATTTTTAACAAGCATGTCATAAGAATGACGTGACTTGCGAACCGAAATCGATACCATGGCAGGGTCTGAATTAATTGTTCCTGTCCAGGCTATGGTAATAATATTACTCTCGCCCTCAATATCACCTACGCTCACCATTACAACGGGCAGCGGATAAAGCATATTACCGGGCTTAAAATTAACTTTAGCCATATATATGTCCCTTAATTACATCAAATTCATAATAAGATAAGCGATAACACCGATCATTGTAACCGCATTAAAAATGAGGCTTACAACGGAAACGGTCTTAATTCCCTTAACCTTCTTCTCAAGGCCCTTATTCTGAAAGCTTAATGCCTCGGTCTGAAGCTTAAGCTCTTCAACAACTGCAGCCTGTACATTACGATATACACGGACATTTTCCTTGTGGATGAAATCTTCCTGCTCTTTAAGGCTTTCCTTTATTGTATTTATATCCTCGCTGTAGTCTTTACCGGCACCCTGTACCTTGTATTCCTCAAGACGTTCAACACCGGAAGCCACAAGCTGATTTGTAATCTCGTTGGTTTCAACACACTTTAAGTTAAGGCGTCTCATTTCAGACAAAAGCTTGTCATATTCGGCCATCTGTGCTCTTGCAGCCTCAAGCTCTTTGGCATCAGCTTCCGAATTGGCACGAATCACATCTCCGCCACTGAATTTCTGTGTTATCTTATCGATAAAACTATCCATTTTCATCCTCTCAATCCTCATTCGCCCGTCTTAATCGGCCGTGAATTTATACTATAGAAACCTCTCCGTCATCCTCGGTGCCAAGCTTTCTTACCTCTTCGTTAAGAGAAAGCATTCTGTCATCAAGACTGGATACCATCATTGCACATTCTACCAGTTCGTTTCTGATGCTTACCGGAATATTACCTTCGAACTTGTAATTAATCTTGTGCTCAAGGCTTGCCCAGAAATCCATTGCTACAGTTCTTATCTGAATTTCCACAACCGCATCCACAATCCTGTCTGACAGGAATATGGGTACGGTAATAATCATGTGATAGCTCTTGTAGCCTGAGGGTTTGGGATTTTTGATATAGTCCTTAACCTCCAGCACGCGAACATCCGACTGATTGGAAAGCATATCCGCAATTCGGTAAATATCGTTGGTAAAGCTGCAGATAACCCTGATTCCGGCAATATCGTTAACAAATTTCACCATATTCTCTATAGTGGACTCTTTACCGTATTTCTTTAATTTCTTTACTATACTTTCAGGTGTTTTAATACGAGATTTTATATGCTCGATAGGATTGTACTTGTGAACAACCTGAAATTCCTCGTTAAGTATTTCCAGCTTGGTATTAATCTCCCTGAGGGCCGATTTGTATACCAGCGAAAGCTCGTTCCAGGTATCTACCTGGTTTGTAACATTATTTTCCATCAATAGTTTTGTATCCCTCTAATAGTTGCTAACCCACATACCGACCTAGTCGATATTTATAACAAGTCACTGCTTTGATTATATCATTAAACATCTTCTTTTGCAAAAGAATGGGGCTTTGCGGCCGCCAAAGTATATGCAAATACAAACGGTACCGTAAAAAGAATGGGGAATCCGTATCTGGTGTGCTCCAAAAAGGCCGGAGCAGCCATGCAAATCAAAAGATTCGTAAACATATAAACTCCCAAAATACGGTATTTTTTCAGTTCTTTTTCTTTTTGAAGTGAAAATACAAACAAATATACCAGCGTCATAAATCCGGCATTTTCCAAGGCTCCAAGAAGAGAAATTCGATTTAGGAAACGATAAATAAATACCATTCCCTTATCGATAACATCAAAAAATCCTGTAGGAGTCAAAAAATCATCATCCGGCGTTTCATACCTGATTTCAGCCGAAACAACCGGGTCATACCAGCCATAGGTGTGCACCAAAACTGCCTCCGTATATATTCCCGGATGTTTAAAGAACAGATTAACCCACACCTTAATGAAG
>JAZUJC010000212.1:0-3244 GCA_045642625.1 Lachnospiraceae bacterium | reverse complement strand
GAAACCGCTCTCTTACCAAACAGACGCAGTTTATCCGATATGTTGGCGGCCTTAATGAAGCCGTACCCGGCAAAATAACCGGTTATCAGCATAAAAAATGGCATGTGGAAACTGTATATAAATTGATAATGCTCACTATACCAGTAATATTGGCAAAACCACATTTCGTACCCGCCGCATTCCTGAATACAGTGGCCCAAGACTACAAGTATAGCTGCAAATCCCCTTAAAACATCAGGGTAAAGTTTTCTTGTTTTCATAATATATTATTATCTAACACCACCGTATGTAATGCAATGATTTTCCCTTGACTTTGCTTTTTTTTTTAACTAATATTTTGAAGGCAAAAAGGGATAGACATGAAACTTAAACACAAACATTTGGCAAAAGAAATTTTAATAGAGTTTAAAAGTGCTCTCACTTATTTTTTACTGTATTTTGCGGAGCTTACCGCCGGAGAGGTGCTTATAAGATTTTTCACTCAACCAGGCAATGTATTCGGCGGTTTTGGTGGCATTCTGCTGTTTATTCTACCCCTGTCGGCATTTTTCACCTTCCTGTCCGGTCACTTCAGACGTCGGAAGGTTCTTAATAATGTTCTGTTTTTGCTGCTTACATTTATTATTACTGTCTACTATATATCCCAGGTTCTGTACTATAACACCTTCGGCTCACTGTTTTCGGTAAGCCTTATTAAGATGGGCGGTGAAGCAGTCACCAATTTCGGCTGGGCCTTCAAATCGGTGCTTATTTCCACTGTTCCGGTAATACTCCTGTGCCTGATTCCCCTTTTCGTGTTTATTATTCTTTTGACAATACTGGCCAAAAAGACAGGAAAATACCTTCCCTATACCAATTGTGTCACAAATGTCATAGTGCTTGTCCTGGTTGTCATTTTTAGCACAATGGGTGTCATTATTTTAAAAGCAGCCGGCACCAATCGGGGAACTGCATACTATGTGTTAACAAATTCCTACTCCGATACCGATTCCTCGGCCCAGAAGCTTGGTGCACTGACAACCACCTGTATTGAAAGCGGCGTATATTACCTGAACGTAAAAATCGGGGATTCACAGCCTTCCGGCTCTGTTGATTATACTGCCCTTGAGCTGATAACTGCCGATATGGAAGGAGATGGTCAGGCTGCTCCGGGCGCTGCAGATCCCTCCGGCTCTGCAACCACCGGCGATGCGCAGACTTCCGACCAGGAGCCGGAAGTTCAAAAGATATATTATCACGCCGACGATTCCCTTGATTTTGAAGCCCTGGCTGCAGCTGCAGATACCGACGAGCATCGCCGGATTTGTGAGTATTTGTCAAACAGGACACCGGCCGCCTTCAACAAATATACCGGCCTATTAAGCGACTGTAACCTTATATACATATGCGGCGAAGGCTTCTCACCCTACGCACTGAATGAAAAGGTGACTCCCGTACTCACTAAAATGGCTTCCTCGGGAATAGTACTTTCCAATTACTACACAAGCTACAAAAACACTACTACAAACGGTGAGTTTGCCCTTGCCTCCGGGCTTTGGGCCGATGTGTCCCGCTACGCCGCCGACGGAAACGGAGTAGGTTCTTTTGCAAGAAGCTACGACAAGCTTATGCCCTACGGTCTTGGTACGGTATTTGAAAAGAAAGGAATTCCTTCTTTTGCCTACCACGGATATATCAGTTCCTATTATCGCCGCGGAGATTCCTGGCCTAACCTTGGCTTCTCCACCATCAAATTTATGAACGAGGGGCTTAGCTTTACCAACTACTGGTCTCCCTCGGATTTGGAGCTTATGGAACAGTCGGTGGATGATTACATTGATAAAGACAGGTTTGCGGTCTACTATATGACCTACAGCGGTCATGGAGACTACACACCGGATAACTATATGTATATAAAAAATCACCAAAAAGTCATTGAACTTCTTGGTGAAGATGCTAAATACTATTCTGATTCTGAAATTGCTTTCCTGTGTGGAAATTACGAACTGGAGCAGGCTGTCAGCTACTTAACCGACAGGCTTACCGAGGCCGGAAAGCTTGATAACACATTTATTGTACTGGCCGGAGATCACATTCCTTACTACTTTACCTGGGACGAGATGAAGGATATGGCGGCCAAAAATGAGCTTCCTTTCGATACAAATTTTGAAATGTATCATTCCACCTGCATAATGTACAACCCATCTATCGTTGAGCCTATTATCAACGACAACTACTGCTGCAACGTGGATGTGCTGCCCACTGTATATAATCTGATGGGAATCGATTACGATTCAAGGCTTTTTATGGGCGTTGATGTATTCAGTAACGATATCCACCGCGCAAGACTGTACAACGGCAATTTCATTACCAAATACGTTAAATACAATGCCACAAACGCCAAAGCCGACTGGAGCGATTTGGCGGATTCTTTTTCCGACAGTCAAAAAGAAATATACCTAAATAACCTGATTGCACTTACCGAAAACGAATATACCTTCTCCATCCAAATGATGGACAGCGACTTTTACAGATATATATTCACCGAGGATTCCAAGTAGTAAACTACTGCCGGAGTATTCTTTTCTTATTCATTTTTTGCCACTGCCGCACCGATGGCGGTAACATGGCTTCCCTTATCGGTACATACAAACCGCATATCTGTGTACAGCTTTCTAAAGGCATTAAGGGTATCTGATATTTCATGGGCTCCGCTTAATCCGCCGATCATTACTATATTCTTTACACCCATATTTTTAGCCATTAGGCATCCGGTCTGAATGATATTTTCCAGCACCAGGTTAATGAGCCCCGATGCCAAATCGCCCCTTGTGGCCTGTCCTTCGATTTTACCGAAATTGGATACCGTAAGGTCCATTTCAAGGCCTTCTATTCTGTTGGTGGCTACATCCGAAAGCATTATATTGACGTTACTGTGGCTGCCCTCTTCGGATATTTTGTATATTTCTTTATAGAGAACCGTTCCCAAAATATATTTTGAAAGCCCCACCAGTGTTCCACCGCCAAGTCCGAGACCGCCAACATGTGCAGGCACCCCGTCCTTTACGTGAATATACGTAGTTCCGGTTCCCATACTGATTAGCAGGAAATCATCAACATCCGGTGCAAAAAAACCGGCTCCGGCAGCATCAGCCGAAAACTCATGTATATATTTAGTCTCAATAGCGCCTATCTGCTTTTCCAAGACCGATGCACCGACACCGGTTAACTGAATGCTCTCTATTTGTTCTTTTGCAATACCGTT
>JAZUJC010000211.1:0-8108 GCA_045642625.1 Lachnospiraceae bacterium | reverse complement strand
CAGTAAAAAGAATGGTTCCGAACAGCATGACTCCGAATGCAATTAAAGAACTCTTTATTTTCTTTTTGTCAAAAGCTCTTATAAGCAGGAATACGGACATTCCGATTAGTGTGATTAGTGCATAGCTTCTAAACAGATAGTTGGCGCCACAGGCCACAAAAAGCAAGATATACTTATACCACTTGGGCTTTTCCAGGCATTCAAACAGCATATATATAGCAAACAGGCTGAAAGCGGCATAAGGAATATCGCCATAAATGAAGGGGCCGTAAATATAAAGCGGAATGCAGAATAACATTACCAAGCAATAATAGAATCTGACTTTTGCCGATTTTTCGGCAGGAAGAATATGCTTTATTATGCCTGAACCCGAAGCTATGAGCAGCACCACATCCAAAGCCATTACAATACTGTACTGGGCATATTTTTCGTATCCGAATATTTTTACCAGGACCCTTATGAACGTCACCATTCCCAGCTGATAGGGAAAGCATGACATATATGAATCCTCTACAAAAGGTGTCTGAGTTCCCCTTGTAATATCCATGGCAGTTTCAACAATTTGCTTAGAATCTGCCTGGGGAAGGGCATGGGCACTTAATATCCAAAATACTGATATACCATAGACAATTGCACAGGTTATGCCTGTAAACACAACAGGATGAACCTTATACAAAGCCTTATCATAGAGCTTGCTCATCAGCCAAAAGAAAAGCCATGCAAAAAGAATCTGTAGAAAAATTTGCATAGGATTATTGGGGCTTAAGAGGGGCATTTCATTATATATCGTTAAATTAACACCCGTGTATGCTACACCCACAATAAACAACAGCGCAAACATAATAAGCAGACACATTCGCACTATTTTACTGTATAACGTTTCCCGCAAAAACTTCATAATATTCTCCACAATAAACCTAATCGTTAATCCTTCTTATAACCCATTTCTTCAAGAACCATATAGGCTCTCTCTATATCGTTGGGACGCTCCACAAGCTCACCCATGGTCATCATATAACGCTCTGCACCCTTACCGACAATTAGTATTGTGTCCCCGGGCTGAGCATCGTGAATTGCTTTTGTAATGGCCTCATCACGGTCCACAATAAGCTCATAGTTTGTAGCATCCGGCACAGTGGAAACCATAGTGTCCACAAGCATCTGCGGATCTTCGAAACGGGCATCCTCAATGGTAAAATAATTGTAATCGGCAGTTGCTGTACAATATTCGGCCATATCGGTTCTGCGATACACGTCTCTTGACCCGCCGGCACCAACAACCACTCTTACAATACCGGTTGTTAATGTTGACTTAATATATTCCACAAGATTCTTTACCGCATTGGCTGTATGCGCATAATCAACAATAACCCTGAAGGGCTGTCCGCAATCAACCACAGTCTGTCTTGCTTCAATAGGAGAAAGCTTTGCAACATAATTAACCAGCGTTGCAGGAGCAAAATCGAAATGTGAAAGGCATCCTATTACAGCCATTATGTTGTAAACATTAAACAATCCGGAAAGACCACACACCACTTTGTGAGTTCCGAGCTTGCCGTTTAATGTAAACTCAAGATGATTGTATGTGACACTAATGTCAGTTGCATATATGTCAGCCTTCTCTTTAATTCCGTAGGTGAGAACCGGCGCGTTTGCATGCTCTTTAAATATATGCGCATAGGGATCGTCGACATTGATTACGCATATACCTTCAGATTTGGTATATTCCATAAGCCTTGCTTTTGCTTCACCGTACTTTTCCATAGTGCCAAACAAATCAAGAGCATCTCTTGTAAGATTGGTAAAAATGGAAGCATCAAAAGAAACTCCATCCATCTTACCTGTTCCCAGTCTCTCTCCTGTAGCTTCCATGGAAACATATTCACATTTATCTTCCTGGAAGCCGTCCAGAGCCTGGAATAATTCTTCCTGAAGAGGCGTTGTATAATCATTTTCCTGAGTATAATTCTCACTTCTAATACCGTTGGTTCCTATATATCCGGTTTTATAGCCCATCAGGTTAAGAATCTGATACATCATTTCAGACGTGGTTGTTTTTCCGTCTGTTCCGGTTACACCAATCATTGTAAGCTGGCCAAGGGGAGCTCCGTAAAAGCGATTAAGAATCTCATTCATTGCACGTTGCGAATCCTTAACCACAATCTGAGGAACCGTAATATCCTCTATTTCGTGTTCACAAATAATCGCAACCGCTCCGTTTTCCACGGCACTCTTTGCATAATTGTGCCCATCTACCGTAAGTCCCTTTACCGCTACAAAAAGAATACCTTCACCCTTTGTACGGGAATCATCTGAAATTTTTGTTATTTCAACATCATATTCACAAGGAATAAGTTCATAAAGCTTCATAGTAATCCTGTTTCCTATTCTCCAAGTACTTCTTCGATGGAATCTCTTATAATATCAAGGCCCTTGAAAAGGTCATGCTCGAATATTGTGAGAGGAGGGAGAATCTTTAACACGGCATCTCCGCGTCCTGCTCTCTCAATAATAAGTCCCTTTTCAAAACACCTGTCTGCAAGCTTATGTGAAAGCTCTTTGTCATCAAATTTACTGAAATCAATGCCCCAGATAAGGCCGATACCGCGAAGCTCGATTCGGGTATCAATAGGCATAATTTCTTTTTCCACATATTCTTTTACAAGAGCACCCTTAGCCACTACCTGACCGTTAACATCATGCTCAACATTGTATTCAATAGCCTTTTTAGCAGCCACAAAGGCAATCTGGTTGCCACGGAAGGTTCCGTTGTGTTCAGCAGGCTTCCAGATATCAAGATCATCCTTGATAAGAAGCAGGGACATAGGGAAACCATAGCCACCGATTGACTTACTGAGAGTTACCATATCAGGCTTGATTCCGGCTCTTTCAAAAGAAAAGAAGGTACCGGTTCTTGAACAGCCTACCTGAATCTCATCAGCAACAAGGAGAATATCGTTTTCATGGCAAATCTTCTCAAGCCTCTTAAGAAATTCCACGCTGGCAACGTTGATTCCGCCTTCTGCCTGAACTGTCTCTATAAACACCGCTGCCGGCTTTTCAATACCGGAATGATCATCATTAAGAATTGCTTCAAGATAATCCAGAGAATCAAACTTTTCTCCGAATCCGTTTTCAAAAGGAATGAAGGTAACGTTGTCAAGAGATACCCCTGCGCCGTCTCGGCTGGTCTTGTCTGTGGTAAGAGCCAGACTGCCCAGAGTCATACCATGAAAAGCTCCCATAAATGCAATAATGTTAGAACGTTTTTTGTTCTTTCTGCAAAGCTTAAGGGCTGCCTCTACAGCGTTGGTACCGGTAGAACCGCAAAACATCAGCTTATAATTCAGGCTTCTGGGCTCAAGAATCAGATTCTTAAAGGTTTCAATGAACTTTCCTTTTGCCTCGGTATACATATCCATGGCATGAGTAATGTTATCTTTAAGAAGATAATCGATTACTTCGCTCTTTATTTCTCCGTTGTTATGTCCGTAGTTGAGGGCACCGCATCCTGCAAGAAAGTCTATATACTGGTTTCCGTTTTCATCATAAATAGTTGCGTTTTTTGCTCCTGTAAAAACAACAGGGAACTTACGGCAATAGGATCTGACCTGAGATTCGTTGTCCTCAATAATTTTTTTGTATTCGCTCATATTTTCCTCACTTTCTTCACCGGCCTGTATGCAGTTTTCCGATGAAATCCTTTGTGAATAATATTTTTATACGTATGCCGGTTTGGCAGGTACTTCGTTGTTTATAAAATAAATTTCATACCAGATAAGGAAAGCATACACGGTATATATTTTTCTGCCGTTGTTCCATCTGCCGCTATGATGTTCCTCAAGGAGAGCCATAAGCTCTTCAACATTGAAGAACTCGCTTACCCATTCCTTGTTGAACATTTCTTTTACCTGGTTGTACCACTTATCTTCTTTAATCCAGTCCTTGAAGGGTACCAGGAAGCCAAGCTTCTTTCTCTTAGCCCACTCTTCGGGGATTGTTTTGTTGGCCGCCATACGGAAAGCATATTTTGTAACATAATCGTGGATTATGTACTGAAGCGGGATTTCCTCACTTACCTTAAATACCTCTCTGTCAAGGAAAGGAACCCGAAGCTCAAGTGAATTGGCCATCGTCATTTTGTCAGCCTTAAGAAGAATGTCATAGGGAAGCCACAAATGCATATCTGTGTACATTTTCTTCAACAAATCGGGCTTATCCTTTATTTCATCAAAAATAGGCTTTGTGATTTCCTGATAATTTTTACCGTTTCTGTAATCAGGCTTAAGAAGCTTGTCGGCTTCTTTGTTGTTCATGATAAAAGCCTGACCGATATAGGAATCCTCAAGCTTTGAGCCCGCCTTAATCAGGAAATGTCTTCCCTTCATATTGGGCATCTTTATTGCAAGCTTTTTCATAAACTTTCTAAAGCCAAAGGGAAGCTTCATATATCTTGCGTACTCACGGGGAGTTTCATATTCGTAATATCCACCGAAAAGCTCATCGGCACCTTCACCGGAAAGAACTACCTTAACCTCCTTGGATGCCATATTTGCAAGATAGTAAAGCGGTACAGCCGAAAGATTTGCGTGAGGTTCATCGGAATGATACTGAACGGTAGGTAGTATATCGAAGAACATTTCCGGGGTAATATCTTTTTGCTGATGCTTCATTCCAAGTATTTCGCAAAGGCCGTGGGCATCGCCAATTTCATTAAATCCGGGCGCTGTTATATCACCGGCAAAGCCTACTGTAAAAGCCTTATCAACGTTGGCATTGGCCACGATATAGCTTGAGTCCACACCGCTTGATAAAAACGCACCAACCTCAACATCTGAAATCTTGTGATATTCGATACTGGATTTCATAATGCTGTTAATCTTATCAACGGCAGTATCAAGATCATCGTTATTGTTTCTGTAGTCGATTTTGAAGTACTGACGGATTTCCATCTTACCGTCTTTGTATGTAAAGCAATGTCCCGGATTTAACTTGTGGACATTCACAAAGAAAGTATCTGTAGGAACGGAATACTGATACATCAGATATGTTTTCAGAGCGTCCTTGTTAAGCTCCTTTTTGAAATTAGGATGGTGAAGGAAGGACTTAATCTCGGACCCGTACATAAACAATTCATCGGTTGTATAGTAGTAAAAAGGCTTTATTCCGAAGGGATCCCTGGCGCCAAACAATTCCTGCTTATTGCGGTCCCAAATAACAAAGCCAAACATACCTCTTAAGTGATCAACCACATCTTTTCCGTATTCTTCGTAGGCATGAATTATAACCTCCGTATCGGAGTTGGTAGAAAATACATGGCCTGCCTTAACAAGATCCTCGCGAATTTCCTTGTAATTGTAAATTTCACCGTTAAAGTTGATTACCAGTGAATTATCCTCATTAAAAAGCGGCTGATTTCCAAGATTAAGGTCAATAATGCTTAATCGTCTAAAGCCCATGGCAACCTTATCGTCGCAAAAGAAGCCTTCCCCATCAGGCCCTCTGTGTTTTATGGCATCAGCCATTTTATGAACTACCGGTTCTTTTTCAGCTGCTGCTAAACCGTCAATAAATCCAGCGAATCCGCACATACATTTCTCCTAAATAGTATTCTTATTCTTTTTATATTTTTTCTTATAATTTGCTGCTCGTAAAATCAGATAAAACTTATGCTTAAAAGATTTTTCACCCTTATATTTAAGGGGATCAACCTTTTTATGTTCCTTCCAAAGCTTCAATGCTTCTTTCTTGTACTCATCATTTAAAACATATTTTTTAAGCACGCCCTTAGGCACCATGGACAAAAGAATCTTATCCTCAAGCAGTTCAAACTCGTGCTCTTTTCCCTCAAATACATCTTCAACAAGAGTGGTAATCAGGTTATGACCCAGTGCACACAGATAATAACTTGAACGGGCCTGGCGTGGATTAATTTCCATTACCTTAAAGGTCTTGTCACGTCGGTCGTATTTAAGATCAAATTCGGCAAATCCCGTATAACCGATTCTCTCAAGAAAGTCCTTTAACTCGGCAACCGTCTCTTTGGTGTTTCCAAAAGCGTTATAGCCATTCATAAGCACGGTACAATTACCGATTGCGGAAGGGGAATGCTCCTGCAAACCGATTTGTGCAAAAGAAGCAAGCTCAGCTTTTCCCTTTGTGTTTACATAGAACACACAGTCAAAGAGATAGGAATCATCACCGGGAATAAACTCCTGGACAATCAGTGTGTCCCGGTAGCCTGATGCCTTTACCTTGTTAATGAAGTTTACGGCATTTTCGGGAGTGGTTGCCTTAAACACTTTAGGCTGTCCCGCAAAATGATGTCTTCCGTATTCAATACCGTTACTGGGCTTTATTATCAGCGGATAATACATATCAGAGGGAATAGGCTCCGTCTTCTCCTCACTGCAATCATAGTAAAGAGTTTTTGCAAATTTAAGCCCTGCCTTGGCAAAGGCTTTGTAAAATGTTTCTTTTACCAAAAATGCGTTTACAATCTTAAGATTGGGGCTGTTGAACACAAAATAATCCGAAATCTTTTCGGCATTTTCAAGAAGCAACCTTACATAAACATCGTGGCAGGGAATCGCCAGTATTTTTTCACCGTTAAAATGTGCCTGCCCGTATTCAAGCATGGCCTTAACAAAGCCTTCATTCTCTTTTAAATCCGGATGATAAGTGATGTTTACCAGTGAAGAAAATTCAGTGAAACGAATGGGCTCTGTAGCAATTACATCAATCTGCTCGCCGTACGCTTCGTGGTAGCATCTTGCCATATAGTAAGTGTTCATATCTGAGCCGATAAGGCATACTTTATGATTCATTGTTAATCCTCTTTATAAATTCTTGGTATTGACGAATCAAGATTCGTCATAAGCTCGTACATAGTGGTCATCACATGGCGCGTAATTGAACGAATGGGAATATCCCCACCAAACACCGTGACTTTATCGTATTTCTTAACTGTTTCGTCGACCTTTATTTCACACATTCCCATGCCGATTTCCCCGACAATGGGATATTTCCTGCCATTTATCGCAACACTGCTGCCTACACGCTTTCTGTTAATACCATCTCCGTAACCGGTATCAATTGTGGCCACGTATTCATCTTCGTTAGCCAAATGAAGCATTCCGTAGCCCACATATTCGCCTTTATTGGCTTTCTTTACCTGAATAACCTCGGTATAGAGAGTAAGTGCAGTTTTTAAATCAAGTTCCGGATAGGGCTTTACAGGCTTTACATGGTTCTTTTTGTTTTTCAAATCATGCTTAAGCTTTCTCAATCGCCCTTTCAAATCGGATGAATACTTGTTCATAAGATTAAATCCGTACAGAACAACCCCGAATCTTACCGCAGTAGTGAAATCCGGCTTTTCATGGGCCATAATTGTCTGGCTTTTGTCTATATGGACCATTGGGATATCCGAAAGCGGAATGTCCGCCGTCAGCTCGCAAAATTTCTTATAATCTCTCTCGTATTCGGTATCTGAAAGACCCGTGGTATGAAAGTGGGTAAAAATACCTTCAACAGTCAATTTAGTGTTTTTAACGGCTTCTTTGTAAACTTCTTCCAGCTGACCCTTATCCTTAAAGCCAAGCCTGTTCATACCGCAATCAACCTTAATATGAAGCTTTAATTCAAGATCTGACTGCACTATATCTTTAAAGGTTTCATTATCGTTAACACAAACAGATATATTATTATCGGAGCATATACTGTAATATTCCTTATGAATCGGCTCCAGCATTATTACAGGAAGTGTACTTTCATATTCTCTGACCTTTAATGCTTCGTTTAGATTGGATACGGCAAAAGCATTGATACCGCCCCTTACCAAAGCAGGCACAATACCGTATCCGTGTCCGTAAGCATTACCCTTTACTACGGCGATACTGTATTTGTGAGGATACTCTTTTGTGAGAATACTGGCATTTCTTTCTAATATAGAATTATCAATTTCTATGAAGGTCTTTCTGTAATTTTCCATTTGTACCTCTTTCAATTGACGATACTTTAAAATATTATTCAGTGGTGGCCGGAAAATAATCCAATACTACTTCTCAGCCTATTATAGAATACCAAATTTCCAATGAAATAAAAAA
>JAZUJC010000210.1:0-4492 GCA_045642625.1 Lachnospiraceae bacterium | reverse complement strand
TTCAAAGTTATGTAAACCGTGCATTTTAAACTAAAATATTTTCAAAAAAACTTCAAAACCGCTGTATCCCCAATTTCCAAGGGTTACAGCGGTTTTTATTAACTAATTCTTGACATTCTTTCTTCAAATTCATTGACCGGCATGGGCTTTGCAAAGAAGAAGCCCTGAATTAAATCGCAGTCCTGTTCCTTAAGGAAATCAACCTGCTCTCTTGTTTCGATACCTTCTGCAACAATGTGCATTCCAAGCATCTTGGCTAGGTCTATGGTCTCGCTTACAATAACCTTGCCTCGCTCGCCATTATCCTCTCCTCTAAAGAAATCTGCGTCAAGCTTAATTACATCAAGCGGCAATTCCTTCAAAGAGTTAAGGGATGAATAACCGGCACCGAAGTCGTCCATGGATACGGGGAAGCCGTAGGACTGCATCTTCTTTACGGTATTGATAAGTGTCTTCTTGTCATCAAAGAAAGCACTTTCAGTTATTTCAAGCTCAATAAACTCATGTGGTACACCGTAGCTGTCAACTATATCGCGTATGTGCTCGGCCAGATCCTCATTAAGGAAATGAGCTCTGGAAACATTAACCGAAACCGGTACAAGCTTACGGCCTTCACGAAGCCACTTGGCCTGGTGCCTTGCCACCTCTGAAATCATAAAATCATCAAGAGTAATGATAAAACCATTCTTTTCAAAAATGGGAATAAACTTACCGGGAGAAATAAATCCCTCCGTAGGGTGAATCCACCTTACCAAAGCCTCAGCTCCACCCAGTTCTTCTCCGTTAGCGGTATATTTGGGCTGAAGGTACATTTGGAACTCTCTTCGCTCCATTGCTCCCTTCATCTGAGCCTCCACCTTTCGCTCCCACACCTGCGCTTCGTGAAGTTCCTTGGAAAACCATTTTATTTCACCGGCAGTAGCATCGGTAATCGTGCTGCGGGCATTGGCTGCATTATTAAGTATTGCCTCCATATCACTTTTAGGAGCCGGAACAGCACATACACCTGCCGAGTAGTACATTCTGTGATCGGGAGTAATAAGCGCCAGTCTGTCCATAAGCTGCCTGATTCGGGCATTTAAGCTCTCCTCGTCGATATACTGCAAAAACAGACCGAAATCACCATTTTCCATATAACACAGAGCTTCCTTATTGGTGATTATCTTCCTCATATATTCATATAAGGCAGTGGACAATTCTCCTGCCCATCTTACTCCGTAACATGAACGAAGGGATCGGAACTTTTCACATCTTATGTTAACCATTGCATACTTTCTGGTCTTTCCCTTGCCCTTTGTAAGCTCCCAGGCCTTACGGTAAAAGAACAATAGATTCTTTCCGCCGGTTTCGTTGTCATTGTACATTACGTCATAAAGCCTTGATCTAAAGCGCACCCTTCTTGTAATCGACGAAATGTGATAGCACAGTAAAACAATAAATACCACAAGGCTTACAGCAAAAATACCAAGAATATAAATATAATCCAAAAGCGAGAAGGATAAGCGGTATCTTATAAGCGCTCCGTCGGGAAAGCTTCCGTCATCTATGAAAAACCATATATCAAAGCCTAAAATCTCTTTTCCAAGACGGGTGCTATCATCAGAGAAATTTATTATTTTTCTGAGTTCTCTGATTGACGAAACCGGTCCTGCAAGAAAACCACCATCCACGGTAAAAGAATCCTCGTCAATTGTCAGGATATCCTTCAGCTCATCTTCCACGTATATTTTTATATCGCCTTCCACATTGGCCCGGCTTAACTCGGTAAGTGACTTTCCCGGCAAACCGTATTCGGTAGAAATATTTCCCTTGGAATCCAGGATATACAGACCCTTAACATTGGGCATCATAATCCTGCAGTGATCAAAAACCTCTTTTATAGCTCCCTCAATGCTTGTATTTTTCGATGCCTCCACCGAAATATCCTCAAGAACTCGCTGAGAAGCCTCCATACCTTCCACAAATCTGGTGGAAGCGATACCGCTTACATACAAAGAAATAAAGGCTACAAACAGCGTAGGCACCACGATAATCGACAAAATAATGCCGATAACAGAGGGCCAAACCCTAACTTTTTTTATTTTTTTCCTTTTCTTTCCCTGATCCAATTTTAATTCTCCTTAACTATGAGAAATAGTATACCTTAGCACCATGGGCAGGAATGCAGGTACATACCTTTTGGGTATCGGCCAATGCTTCACCGCTCCACAATTCTTTTCCGTTATTGAATGACTCTATTTCAATATCTTCTGTAGTAAAGCAGCCCTCTGCATCCACATCGGAAGTGTTGAAAATAGCCACATAGTTTCCGCCCTTAACAGAGTTGGCGGTCCAAAGAATGAACTCATTTCCGTCAATCTTCTTTTTCCATACCTGATGAGAGTTACGAGCTTCTTTTTGCATGGTCAGAATATCATTATTGGTAACAAGCTTTAATGAAAAATCGTCAAATTTGGTCATTTCGGCACCAATCATAAGGGGCGCACGCATTACACACCAAAGAGACATCATTGTTATCTGCTCATCCTCGGTAAAATTGGTCCATTCATTTTCATCATAGCACTGCCTGAGCGCTCCGATAGGCAGCATATCACAGTCGGGCCAGTGTCCGTTTCCGGAGTGAGTACACCACTTCTCTGCTCTTTCAAACATGGCATAAAGAAGCTCCCACTTATCCCAGAAATCATCTGTTATACGCCACATATTGGCTACTTCCTTGTATAACTCGGCCTTATCAATCAATGCAGGACCGGGGGATAAAGAAAGAATCATATCTCTTCCGCAGTTATGTAAACTATTGCTCAGCATTACCATTTCTGCTTCCTCGTGGGGAAGTTCTCTGCAGATATCATCGCATTTAATGAAGTCCACGCCCCATGAAGCATAGAGTTTGAAAATACTGTCGTAATATTCTTTTGCACCCTCTTTATTGGGATCAAGGCCGTAATTATCGGTGTTCCACACGCAAATGCTTGCTGTCTTGGCAACATCTCTTGCAGTCTTGTCGGTTCCGAGTACGGGTGTGTTTCTGTGAACAGCCTGCCTCGGTATACCACGCATCATATGAATACCGAATTTAAGGCCAAGGGAATGAACATAGTCAGCAAGGGGCTTAAAGCCTTTTCCGTCAGCAGCACTGGGGAATCTCTCAGGTGCCGGCATAAAACGGCCGTACTCATCCATACACATATCAGTGAAAGGGCGGTACTCATTGTTTACAGCCTTGGGTTCATACCACTGAATATCCACTACTACATACTCCCAGCCAAAGGGCTTAAGGTATTTTGCTATATAATCGGCATTTTTTCTGACAACATCTTCGGTAACAGCTGCACCATAGCAGTCCCAGCTGTTCCATCCCATAGGGGGTGTTTTAAATTTCATATCCTTTCTTCTCCTTGTTATGTAAACTTACATGTGAAGACCAAGAACTGCCGATGCAATCGCAAAATAAATCAAAAGTGAAAGTGCATCTACAATTGTTGTAATAAAGGGGCTTGCCATTACTGCAGGGTCGAAACCGATTTTCTTGGCAAGCATAGGAAGTGTACAGCCGATAACCTTGGCAATAACTACTGCAGCCACAAGGGTAAGGCACACTACGCAGGCAACGGTAACTGATACATGGTCAATTAACAGAAGTTTTCCGAAATTGGCCAGTGCAAGGGTCAAACCGCAAATAACAGCTACCCTGATTTCTTTCCAGACAACTTTAAAAATATCTTTGAAGGCAATTTCTTCAAGGGAAAGACCACGGATAATTGTAACGCTGGCCTGTCCACCGGCATTACCGCCCGTATCCATCAGCATAGGAATATATGCCGTAAGTACAACATAGGCTCCTAATGCCTCTTCATAGTGGGTGATGATTTTGCCTGTAACTGTAGCAGATATCATGAGTAATAAGAGCCAGGGAATTCTCTTCTTGAAAGTTTCTAATACGCCTGTCTTCATATAAGGCTTAACTGTAGGCAGGATAGCTGCCATCTTCTCGATATCCTCTGTGGTCTCCTCCTGAAGAATATCCACAACGTCAACGATAGTGATGATACCAACCAGCCTTCCTTCATTATCAACAACCGGCATTGTGGTAAAGTCATACTTCTGGAACATTCTTGCGTCCTCTTCCTGGTCCATAAGAGTATTCACATATATGACATTGTCATTCATAAAATCAGCTATATGGGTATCCATGGAATGAAGAAGCAAATCTCTTAATGACACCGTACCAACAAGATGTCTTCCCGGATCTGTCACATAGCACACGTTAATAGTCTCTGAATCTATTCCTATCCTACGGATTCTGTTAATTGACTCCTGAACTGTAAGATTATCCTTAAGATCCACGAACTCGACAGTCATGATACTACCTGCCGAATCCTCCGGATATCTAAGCAGATGATTGATATCACGTCTGGTCTCTGAATCAGCATTAGCCAAAAGCTTCTTAACTACTCCGGCCGGCATCTCTTCCATAAGGTCAGCCGCATCA
>JAZUJC010000209.1:0-8816 GCA_045642625.1 Lachnospiraceae bacterium | reverse complement strand
TTGCTTTATCTGCTGGATGAGGAGTACGTTGCTTATGCCGAATGTTCTACATATGTGTCATATATGGATGATGAGGTGTTAAGCCTTCTTATGCAGTGCACCGCCTATATGGTATCCGATTACGGAACCGGAGATCAGCTTTCAACATCTCAGTACGCCTTTATCACCAGTATTAATTTTGATATGAAAACAGGCCTTGAAATAAAGGCTTCTGAAACCTTTGATTTTTCCGGAGATTTTTATCAGACCTTTAAGGATACGTGTAATACACAGAACGGTTCTCCTGTAGATTATTATGATGATGCGGTTTTATCGCAGTATTTGTGCGACGATAAGATGGTTGTATGGGCATATACTCCCATCGGACTTGAGGTAGGCATTAACAGAACCGGATATTCGGGCTGGAGCACATGCTCTTTCCCCGATCCTTCCGTTTACTATAAAGAATATTAATTATTAGGGAAGTAGTAACATACTTCCCTATATTAACGAGGTTGATTGTGGATAATCTTGAATTAAATTACTTAAAAAGCCTGGCAAAGCAGTTTCCCAATGTGGCTTCTGCCTCCACTGAAATAATAAACCTTCAGGCTATTATGAGCCTTCCAAAGGGTACGGAGCATTTCCTTACCGATATTCACGGTGAATGGGAGCAGTTTAACCATGTAATGAGAAACGGTTCCGGATCGGTACGCAGGAAAATTGATGAGAAATTCGGACATACCCTTACCGAAAAGGATAAGAGAGCCCTGGCTACTTTGATTTATTACCCTAAAGACAAGCTGGCATTAATCGAAGAGGAAGAAGAATTTCTGGAGGACTGGTACAAGATTACATTGCACCGCCTGGTAAGTATGCTGGCTCATGTTTCGTCCAAGTATACCCGTTCCAAGGTAAGAAAAGCCCTTCCCAAGGACTTCTCCTACGTAATAGAAGAGCTTATTACGGAAAAAGAAGAGCTTGAGGACAAAGAAGCATACTACAACGAAATCATAAATACCATAATCAAAATCGGCTCTGCTCAGGACTTTATTGTCGAGTTATGTAACCTAATTCAGGAGATGGTTGTTGATCATCTTCATATTGTTGGGGATATTTTTGACCGCGGAAAGCGTCCTCAGCTTATAATGGACACACTTATGGATTATCATTCCCTCGATATTCAGTGGGGAAATCATGATGTTGTATGGATGGGGGCTGCGGCAGGAGAGCTTGCATGTGTGGCTTCGGTTATCAGAAACAGCGCAAGATACGGAAACCTGGATACCATCGAGGAGGGCTATGGCATAAATCTGGTACCACTTGCCACTTTTGCCCTTACCACCTATAAAAATACCGATTGCAGCAGGTTTGCGATCAAGTACGACGATGACTACAACACAAGAGATTTAGACCTTGATATGAAGGTTCATAAGGCTATTTCCATTATTCAGTTTAAGCTTGAGGGACAGCTTATAAAGCGACACCCCGAATGGCATATGGAAGACCGCCTTCTTTTGGATAAAATTGATTTTAACAATAAAACCATTGTCTGCTACGGAAAAACCTACGATATGCTGGATGTGGATTTTCCTACGGTTAATCCCGCCGACCCTTATGCCCTGACTGAAGAAGAAACAGAGGTTATGAACAGGCTTAAACTTGCATTTAAGCACAGCGAGAAGCTTAAAAAGCATGTAAAATTCCTTTATTCAAAGGGTGCAATGTATCGAATTCACAATTCAAACCTTTTGTATCATGGCTGTGTTCCAATGGACAGTGATGGTAATTTTATGAGCCTTAATTTAAGGGGACAGGAGTATTCGGGAAAAGCACTGTATGATGCGCTGGAGTCCCTGGCCAGAAAGGGCTTTTATTCCGAAGACCACGAGGAGCGCATGTACGGAAGAGACGTTCTTTACTACATTTGGGCCGGCCCCGTGTCTCCCGTGTACGGCAAGGATAAGATGACTACCTTTGAACGCTATTTCATCGAAGACAGTGAGACTCATAAGGAGAAAAAGAATCCATACTACGACCTTTACGACAATGAGGATATAGTAAATTCCATTTTTGCGGAGTTCAGTCTTAACCCACAAAAGTCACATATTATTAACGGTCATGTTCCGGTAATAGCCAAGAAGGGTGAAACCCCGGTTAAATGTAACGGTAAGCTTCTGGTTATTGACGGCGGTTTTGCCAAGGCTTATCAGGATAAGACCGGTATTGCGGGCTATACCCTTGTAGGAAATTCTCACGGACTTTTCCTGGTGAGCCATCAGCCCTTTGTCAGCAAAGATGTGGCTGTTGTAAGTGAGGCGGATATTGTCTGCGACCGTATTCCCGTTGAGCTTGAAACAACAAGAATAAGGGTTGCCGATACAGATATAGGAACAGAGCTCAAGGAGCGGATTGTCCAGCTTGAGCGCCTGTTAAAGGCATATAAGGAAGGCCTTATAAGAGAAAAATAAAAATCAGTGGTTGACAATTTTTGTAACATGATTTATTTTAGACATGCAAATAAATATTGTTCCTCGAGGGAGTAGTCGGCGATTTGAAGTCGCGGCAGGGTCAACATCATGGTTGGAGAAATCCGTAATTCCTGGCTTTGCATTAAACGATGAGACTTGAGTACGGCATTGCTGTACCGATACTTTTTCGATGGATTATCTTACGTTTTCAGGCGGTTGCAGTAATGCAGCCGCTTTTTTGTTACAGGTAAGCTTATCCTGCAGCCGGGGCGGAATTCTTTGTTTAATGAGGAGGAGAAAAATGAAAATCAAGATTAATGATCTGCACAAGTTTTATGGCGAGAATGACAGTCGTGTAGAGGTCCTGCGAGGAGTGAACTGTCAGGTGGAGGACGGTGAGATTTGCGTTCTTTTGGGCCCGTCAGGTTCCGGTAAATCCACACTTTTAAACATAATAGGAGGGTTGGAGGAGGCCGAATCCGGTTGTATCGATATCGGTGATGACTGTACAGAGAACATGACCGAAAAAGAACTTACCGCCTACAGAAGAAATCATCTTGGCTTCGTATTCCAGTTCTATAATCTGATTCCCAACTTAACCGTAAAAGAAAATATTGAGGTAAGTGCTTATCTTAGCAAAAAACCTTTGGATATTAACGAGCTTCTTAAGACTCTGGGTCTTTTCGAACACAAGGACAAGCTTCCTTCACAGCTTTCCGGCGGACAGCAGCAAAGATGTGCCATCGGAAGAGCACTGGTAAAGAACCCGTCTCTTCTTCTTTGCGATGAGCCTACAGGAGCCCTTGATTATAACACAAGCAAGGAAATACTTACTCTTATCGAAAAGATAAACAGGAAGTATCACAATACCATCATTATTGTTACCCACAATGATGCAATTAAAAATATGGCCAACAGAGTTTTAAAGATGCGTGACGGTATTATTGTTTCCGACGTAATTAACGAACATCCCATCAGTGCCGAAGAGATTGAATGGTAGGAGGGCAAAAGAATGGCAAATCCATTAAACAAACGCTTTCCTAAAGAGTTTAAAGCCAATGCCGGAAGATACATTTGTATGTTTCTTTTGCTGGTAATAACCATTATTGTAGGCTCAGGCTTTATGGTGCTGGTGGACAGTGTCAATTATACACTTGAAAAATGCAACAGAGAGGGTCTTCTGGAGGATGGCTTTTTTGAAGTAAACGACATCTTGAGCGATGAACAGGCAGGGGAAATTCAGAGTAAGAATATCGACCTTTATGAGAATTTCTACATGACAGACAATGAATTTATGGATAATGCAAAGGTTTATGTTTTTGACGAAAGAACAGACGTTGACCTGGCCTTTGTGTTTGAGGGCCGCTTGCCCGATACCGACAGTACTGATGAAGTGGTAGTTGACCGTCTGTTTGCCGCCAACAGGGGTATTAAGCTTGGAGATACTGTTGATATTAACGGTTATGAGCTTAAAGTTGTGGGGCTGGTGTCCTTTATTGACTATACCTCGTTGTTTCTAAGCAACTCGGACATGGTAATGAATACCTTTGATTTTGGTGTAATGATGGTGTCCCACCGTACTTTTGAAGCAATGGATCACGATTATATAACCTACAGATACAGCTACAGATACGCAGACGGTGAAAAAACTGACAGTGAAAAAACAGAGATTGCCGGTGATATTCAAAAAACTCTTGTTACTAACGGGGCAACGGTTACCAACCTTCTCACCGCGGAGAAAAACCAGAGCATTTCTTATATAATGGCAGATATGGGACATGACGGCCCTATAATGAACGTATTTATTTATGTTCTTGTGGCAATTATTGCTTTCATTTTTGCCGTGCTTACCTCTAATACCATTGAGAAGGAATCTGTAATTATCGGAACCTTAAGAGCACTGGGATATAAGAAATGGGAGATAATATGGCATTATCTGGTGCCTACTGTAGTGGTTACCCTGGCAGGTGCAGTGGTGGGAAACGGTCTTGGCTATACTGTAATGGTAAAGCCTTTTATGAATGTATATTATTCATCATATTGCATTCCGCCTCTTGAAATACGCTTTAATCCCAATGCGTTTGCACTTACGACCATTGCGCCTGTAGTAATAATGATTTTAATCAACTTAATAATGCTGGCAAATAAAATGTCACTGACTCCTCTTAAGTTCCTTAGAAAGGATCTTAAAAAGAAAAAGCAGAAGAAAGCGGTTAAACTTCCTGATATCAGCTTTTTGAGCCGTTTCAGAATCAGGGTAATACTTCAGAATATGGGAAGCTATGTGGTTTTGTTCTTCGGAATATTTTTGTCAAGCTTTCTTTTGATGTTCGGCATCGGTCTTGGTCCTTTGATGAATCATTTTGTGGATACAATCGACGACACGGTTACATATGAGTACATGTATGTATTAAAGGCTCCAATACAGGCTCCTGAGGGCGAAAAGCTTTTCCTGTACGGTATGACCACCAGATATTATCTTAACGATAATGATATTGAGGTGTCCGTTTACGGAATCGATACAAAAGAAACGGAATTCTTTAAGGACGCCGTACTCTCCGGCGGGGACGTGGATTCCATGACAGTATCAATCTCAGATTCTTTTGCCAAGAAATGCAAGGTAAAAGAAGGAGACGAGCTGGTACTTAAGGATAAAAATAACGATAAGGAATACACATTTAAGGTGGGTGGCATTTGTCCCTATACCAATAATCTTGGCGTATATATGGATGCTAAGGCGCTTTGCAGCCTTCTTGATATGGAGGAGGGTTATTACAATGCCTACGTTTCCAATCAAAAGCTGGATATTCCGGACGCCTGTATCGGTAAATATATTACCAGGTCCGATATGCTGGGTGCGGCCAAGCAGATGATGGTAAGCTTTGACACGATAATATTGTTTGTAAATATTTTCTCGGTATTTGCCTACATTGTATTTATGTATCTGCTCACCAAACTGGTAATCGATAAAAACGGTCTGTTTATATCCTTTATGAAGGTATTCGGTTATGAAAAGAAGGAAATCAGAAGGCTTTATCTGGACCCTTCGGCCATAGTGGTTATTGCATCTTTGATTATTTGCATTCCGCTGGAGGTGATGGCATTTAAGGTGGCCATCGTATATTTCTCAAGCCTTATTGAGGGTTATATGCCGTTCTATCTTCCCGGTTACATTTATGCGGAGATAATCGGAATAGGAATAGCGGCTTACTTTTTAATTAACCTTATTCATATGCGAAATATAAGAAAAATTCCTATGAGTGAGGCACTGAAAAACAGAGAATAAAGAATATCTGATTGGGACAGGTTATCTGTACTGTCCCCAAAGTCAGTCCCTTTACAGCCCGGCAGGGGACAGCCATGCCGGTTGTAGAGGGATTTTTTATTTGAATAAGCAGTAAAGGTGTGAGTGATATTATATTTGAATATGTTGCGATGACGTGAGTGATAAAAAGTAAAATCGTGGGCATATACTGTATTTACATTCGCAGCGTGAGATGGTAAAGTCTTTATATAAATTCTAAGCAATTCTAAGCAATAACCATAAGTGTTTTACACTTCTTTTCCCATTTCGGGAGAAACATCAGACAATTTTAAATATTAGATGAAAGGGGGGAAAAGGGTTATAAATGGGACTATAATACTGTTAACATACAGGTATATAACAAAGAGGTAAATCTATATAACCTTTATAAAAAAGAAACTTGACAATATCGAACAAATGTTTTATTCTACATACAGAACACTTGTTCAGAATCAGGAGGATTACATGGAACAGGATGAAAAGAAGCGCGCCCTCGAGGCCGCATTAGGACAGATTGAAAAACAGTTCGGTAAGGGAGCCGTTATGAGACTCGGCGATCCTGCATCTCAAATGAATGTAGAGACTATTCCCACAGGTTCACTCAGCTTAGACCTGGCACTTGGTCTTGGCGGTATTCCCAAGGGAAGAATTATTGAAATATACGGACCTGAATCAAGTGGTAAGACCACCGTTACACTTCATATGATTGCTGAAGTGCAAAAGCGTGGCGGTATTGCAGGCTTTATCGATGCTGAGCATGCCCTTGATCCGGTATATGCAAGAAATATTGGTGTAGATATTAATAACCTTTATATTTCACAGCCCGACAACGGTGAGCAGGCACTTGAAATTGCTGAAACAATGGTGCGATCCGGTGCTGTGGATATTGTGGTTGTGGACTCTGTTGCAGCCCTTGTACCCAAGGCTGAAATTGATGGTGACATGGGTGACTCCCATATGGGTCTTCAGGCAAGGCTTATGTCTCAGGCTCTGAGAAAGCTTACTGCGGTTATCAGTAAATCAAACTGTACCGTTATTTTCATCAATCAGCTTCGTGAGAAGCTGGGTGTTATGTTTGGTAACCCCGAAACTACAACCGGTGGTCGTGCGCTTAAGTTCTACTCATCAGTCAGAATGGATGTAAGGCGTATTGAATCTCTTAAGCAGAACGGTGAAGTAATCGGTAACAGAACCAAGATTAAGATTGTTAAGAATAAGATTGCACCTCCATTTAAGGAAGCTGAGTTTGATATTATGTTCGGCGAGGGTATTTCCTATGCCGGTGACGTGCTTGACCTTGCGGTTAGCTGCGATGTTATTAACAAGAGCGGTGCCTGGTTTGCATATGAAGGCAATAAGATTGGCCAGGGTCGTGAAAATGCCCGCCAGTTCCTTAAGGATAACCCGGAAATTCTTGCCGAGGTTGATGCAAGGGTTAGAGAACATTACGGATTGCATGATGATGTGGCTGGTGAATAATGTTAGTTGTAAGTATTACAGAGATTAACAAACAAAGATCGAGGATTCTTCTGGATTCAGAAGAATCCTTTGTACTCTATAAAGGTGAAATACGTCTTCTTAAGATTAAAGAGGGACAGGAACTTTCATCGGAGGCATACAATAGTATTGTTAAAGGTATTCTTCCCAAACGATGCAAAATGCGGGCAATGAATCTTTTACAGGAGCGCAACTACACCGAATACAGTTTAAAGAAAAAGCTTTTGGATGGTGGTTATCCTGATTATGTTGCCACGGAAGCATTGGACTATGTCAAATCCTTTGGGTATGTGGATGATTTGAAGTATGCTCAGATGTATATTAAGGAAAAGGAAGGCACCAGATCAAAACCGGAAATTACCCAAAAACTTTTGGCTAAGGGCATATCCCCCAGGATAACCGACGAGGCATATCGTCTTTTGGGCGAGGAGAGAGAAGAGTACGGGGAAGAAAATTCTTCCGAAATTGAGTATGAGCTCATTCGTAAAACTCTTAAAAAACGAGGCGGATGCCCTGATAATTATGAGGACAGGCAAAAGACACTGGCCTATTTTTATCGACGCGGGTTTGATATTGATAAAGTAAGAAGAGTAATGGAAGAGATGAGCAATTACGACGACTGAGTTTACATAACTCAGTCGTTTTTCTTTTTCGGCATATCACTTTGTTAACATAAATTTTCCTAATTGCCTTGACAGACCTTTCCCCATCTTATAAAATTGAACTGTTGTAAAAATGTATATTAGGACACCTTTGAATTTTTGTTCAAAAGTTCTATATAAATATTTTAGCAATTAAATTAATAAGGAGGTAGAACCTGTATGGAGATTTTGGCCATAGTAGCGTGCGTCCTCTTTGTTGTTTCCATTCCGGTTACTGCGATTGTAACAAAGAATCGCATGACCAAATCAGCTAATGCTAAGATCGGCAATGCCGAAGCAGAAGCTCGTTCGATAATCGATGAAGCTCTTAAAGAGGCTGAATCCAAGAAGCGTGAAAGCCTGGTAGAAATTAAAGAAGAGTCAATTCGTTCCAAGAATGAACTTGAAAAAGAGATTAAGGAACGTCGTGCTGAAATGCAGCGTAATGAACGTCGTATTCAGCAAAAGGAAGAGAATATCGACCGTAAGACGGAAGCAATCGAGAGAAAAGAAGCAAGTCTCGCTGCCAAGGAAGAAAACCTGGCTAAACAGAAAGAAGCTGTTGCCAAGTTAAACGAAGAAAGAATACAGGAACTTGAAAGAATTTCAGGTTTAACCTCTGAACAAGCAAAAGAGCACCTTTTAAGTATTGTTGAAGACGAAGTAAAGTTGGAAGAAGCTAAGCTCATTAAAGATATGGAGCTTAGAGCCAAGGAAGAGTCAGATAAGAAGGCTAAGGAGTACATTGTTACTGCTATTCAGAAATGTGCAGCAGATCATGTTTCCGAAACCACAGTATCTGTAGTACAGCTTCCCAACGACGAAATGAAGGGTCGTATCATTGGTAGAGAGGGTCGTAACATCAGAACTCTTGAAACAATGACAGGCGTTGATTTAATCATTGATGATACTCCTGAAGCAGTA